>JAGWJU010000314.1 GCA_028865585.1 Elusimicrobiota bacterium
CGACGCGCTTGGAGTTTTCCCGGGCCGAGGCCTCGGCCGCGCCGCGCAGAACGAAAGCTTCAATGTCCTCGCTTAAACCCACGCTATAGCCCGTGAACCTGGGGCCGCGGGACCATCCAACGGCCAGATTCGGATCGGGCAAAAGGCCGGACGAGAAAAGCTGGGCTTTGGCCACGCCGGCCTTAAGGCGCGCGGCTTTTAAGTCCGGATCGTTCAGCACGGCCAGCGCCATGACGTCGGTTTCATTGAGGCTCTGAACTGCCGAACTTGAAACGGAAAGTCCGGGGATTTTTGGTCGTCCCTTTCGCGAGGGAAGAGACAGCGTCGCGCTTGCATCGGGAGCCGCCGGCAAGGCCAGCGGCTCGTAACCGGCGCAGCCCGATAAGAGAAGCGCCCCCAAAGCCGACGCCCAAGATGCGGACAAAAGCATTTTCCTCATGCCGGTTTTCCCCGAGACAGCCGTTTGAGCCTCAGACGCAAATAGAGAGCGGGGATCAGATTTGTGCTTAAGAGCGCGCTCCAAACGACGCCTCCCAGAGTGACGACGGCCAGGCCCTGCTCGGGGGCGGCGCCTTGCCCGAAGCCCAACGCCGTAGGCAGCATGCCCAGGACGGCGGTCAAGGTCGTGAGCACGATGGGCCTAAAGCGAACATGAAGGGCTTCCCGCACGGCCGCCTCGGGGTCCATGCCCGCGGATTCGTTCTTGCCCGCGCGGTAGAGGAGGACGATGCCGTGGTTCAAGCCGATGCCGATGAGCGTCAAGAAGGCGATCAGGCCCGCGGCGTTCAGGCCCACCCCGCTCGCGGCCAGCGCGACGGCGCCGCCGGTGAAGGCCAAGGGGGTCAGCAGAAGCAGGAGTCCGGGCGCCAGAAGGCCGTCAAATTGCAGGACCATGATCCCAATCATCAAGACGAAGGCCGCCAAAGCAGCGATGCCCAGGCCCAGCGCGGCGCGTTCGAGTTCCTTATAGAGGCCGCCAAAAGCGAAGCGGTAGCCTGGAGGCAGGACAATGCCCGCCAATGCGCGCCGCGCCGAGGCGATGGCCCCGCCCAAAGGGCCGGTCGGGGTGGCCAGTATTTCCAGCGCCCGCGCGCCGGCGATGTGAAGAAGCTGGTTCGGGGTGCTCACGAGCCTGATGCGCGCCAATTGGCCCAGTGGCGTCCAGCCCGAGGAGGTTCGGATGGGAAGGCGCGCCAAGTCCGGAATCGATTTTTCCGGGGCGTCGGCTAGGCGGACGTAGATATCCAGGGGAACGTTTCCCTCCGGCACACGGGCGGCGATTTGCCCGTTGATGAGGGGTTCCAACTGCCGCTGCAGGCCCGCCGGAGTGAGGCCGTAGGCGGCCATCGCTCCGGCGTCGGGCTCGATACGGATTTGGCTCACGGGATAAGCGGCGTTGTTGAAGATGTCCGCCAAGGATGGTATGCGGCGCAAGTGGGAGGTGAATTCGTCCGAAAGGCGGCGCAGTTGGGCGATGTCGGAGCCGAAGATGTCCAGGACGAAAGGTTGGGACAGGCCGGAAAGGCTCTCGCCCACGCGCTCGATAGTGGGGGTGTCCAGCGCGGCCTGCACGCCCGTCATCCGGCTCTCCTTCAGGACGCGCGCGCCGATGGCGTCGAGGCTGTTGACGTCGACGCCGGGCTTCAAGGCGATTTCCATTTCGCCCGCGTAGGCGGGCTCCGTGTAGGCCGTGCCCGAGGCGGAGCCGATGCGCGCGAGAACGTGAAGCACCGCCGGGTCTCGGCGCATGCGCGCCGTCATGCCGGCCACGGCGGCTTCGGTGTCGGCCAGGGAGCTTCCCGGCGGCAGGGTAAAGCTTTCCAGGAGCACCCCCTCGTTGGGAAGCGGAAGGAAATTCACCGGGACCAGCGCCAAGGCCGCCAGGCTCGCCAAGAAGAGCGCCACGCAGGCCGCGACGGCGGTCTTGGGCCGACGCAGGACGGCCGTGAACGTCTTCTCATTCCACCCGCGCAGCCGATCAAACACGCGCGCACTCCGCGCCGATTTGTTCTGCCTGGGCGCCTTTAAGAAACCCAGGCAGAGCGGGATGAAGCTCAGCGACACTATGAGCGACGCCAGGAGCGTGAAGGTCATGGCCAGCGCGAAGGGAATGAAAAAGAGCCCGGCCAAGCCTCCGACG
>JAGWJU010000027.1 GCA_028865585.1 Elusimicrobiota bacterium
AATTATTTGGACTATCTCGAAGGGGATCTCTATCACGATCCGACCCGTCGCCATTTGGCGGAACATGAGCCTGCGCTTTTAGCCCTCTTAAAGGCTCAAAAAGCGCTGGCCAAAGCTAATCTTTTAACGGAAGCCGTTCCCGAGGCGGAAGCGCTCGGCGCGACCGTGGAGCGTCGGGTTTCTGATGGCGCCGGGTTCGCGTCCATTTTGGCCGAATATAAGGATAAAGGGGGGGGAACTCTCCATCTGATCCGCTTCCTGGCGCGGGCGCGGTCTTTCTTGAAAAATCTGCCGGAACAGGATTTCCGGATCGTCTGGGAGGGAGGTTCATTCGTTCTTTATTGGTCCCAGGAAAAGGCGCCCGGAATCGCCGATTTGCGCGTTTTTAGGGACCGGTTAAACCTCCATTTAAGGCTCGCGGAAGCTGAAATCCATCGGGGGGAAGACAAGAAGCCGGTGCCCGCCTGTGTCAGGTGAAGTCGCCATTGACAAGGTGGGCGCCCCCCGCTATCCTTAGTAGAATTACCCTTTGATGAACACCTTAACCCGTGAAGCCCAAGAACTGGCCGCGGCCGCGCAAAAAACGGCCCCTTCTTTTTCCGCGAGGAGGCTCCGTTTTTTGGAGCAGCGCCAGCGCGAAAACGTCGCCCTCAACAACCGGGAATGGGAAGAGAAAAAAACGATTTTATCCAGCACACCGCAACGAATCTTCCTGCAGATCAACGCCGTGTGCAACGCGGACTGCGTTTTCTGCTCCAAAGGCTATGATTACCCGCTCTTCCGCATCGACGAATACAGGGAAAAATATGGGAAGCAGGTAACTCCCGTCCTGCAGAAAGCGCGCGAGGTTATTCTGACCGGATCCGGGGAATTCTTGGGCCTCCCGGACGCGCCTAAAATTATCCGCTATTTCAACGAGGAATTCCCGCACGTTGAAAAATACGTCGCCACCAATGCGTCCCACCTGAAACCTGAAATCGTGGAGCTGATCGCGGACTCCGGCAGCCGCTACACGCTGCAGCTCTCTCTGCACGGCAGCGACGAGGCGACGCACAAGCAGATGATGCGCTACAACGCTTACCCGCGCGTGATGGAGAACATCCGCCGGCTGATGGAGGCTCGCGGCCGCAGCGGAAACCTTTCGGTGTCTTTTATGTTCGTCATGACGACCTTGAACGTGGAAAATCTCCCGGATTTTGTGCGCTTCGCCAAGGAAATGGGAGCCGAGCGCGTGCTGGCCGGCTACTTCTATATTTACGAGTCCCAGCAGAAATATCTGTCCCTCTACTTCAAACAGGATTTGGCCAACCGCATCATCGACGAGGCCCGGCGCGTGGCCGAAGAAGTGGGCATCGAGGTCCGCCTGCCGCATAAGTTCGGACAGCCGCCCGAGACGGCGGCCAAGCCGACCTCGTGCATCGAGCCATGGCACCAGGTGATGATCAACCCCGATGGGGCGATTCTTCCCTGCGACGTGTACGGCGGCTTCAACGAGAACTTGAACCAAAAAAGCTTTGCGGAAATCTGGAACGGCCCGGCTTACCGCGCCATCCGAACGGCTCTTCGCAACGGCGGAGGATGCCTGACAACCTGCCCGCGCCACAATCCCATCGGCATCAACGATTGGCGCGCTCACGTCATCCACCGGCCCAAGGAGGACCGACAGATCGCGAAGGAATACCGGGAGGCCCTGAGAAAGCCATGAACGCCGAGACCTCCCTGAACATGGCTTCCGCCCTGCCCAAGCGCCGGGTGGTCTTCGCCTGGGACATGCACTACAGCTGCAACTACCGCTGCCCCTATTGCTGGTACACCACGACCGGCTGGACGGAGCTGGCCAAGAAAAGCGTCTACAAGACCGCCCAGGAGTGGGCCGAAGTCTGGGAGCGGATGCACCGCAAATACGGCCGCTGCCAGCTGCGCATCACCGCGGGAGAGCCGTTCACCTATCCGGATTTCCCCGACATCATCACAACGCTGACGCAATGGCACGATGTGCAAATCACCAGCAATTGCTCCAACACCGAAGCTATGGAGAGATTCGCCTCTCATGCCGATCCGGGGAGGGTCGAGGTGGACTGCACATTCCATCCCTTGCAAGGGGAGTTTGAAACTTTCGTGGAAAACGTCCTGCGCCTGCGGCGGCGCAAGTTCACCGCCAACGTTTGCTACCTTGCCTATCCCCCGCAGATGCCTCAGATGGGAGAGTTCAAAAAGCGCTTCAAAGATCGCGGCGTCTACATGAACATGGCCATTTTTTGGGGGCGCTACAAGGACAAGGACTACCCGTTCGCCTACACGGATCAGGAGAAGGCGTGGATCAAGGAAGTCATCGGCTACGAGACGGGGCCGGAAACCGTGAACCTTGATCCGCTCGTCATCCGCGGCAAAGTCTGCGGCGCGGGGCAACGCTACGCAGTGGTGCAAGCGGACGGCAAGGTCTATCGCTGCGGCCAACTCTGCCATGAAGGCATGTCGCTGGGCAGCATCTTTGATCCGACGTTCGAGCTTTTCCCGACTGGGCGCGCCTGCTCTGTAGACTACTGCAAATCAAAGGAGTTCCAGGCGGCCTGGGAGGACGAGGGAAAGCAAGCGATGCTTGAGGAAAATAAAATCTCCGCGGCGGGCGCGGCCTCCATCGGGGCGCCCTTGCAGGGCCTATGAGCGAGACAAGTGCGAGGTCCGCTTTAAGTCAAACAAGGGAGCCGTCCTGGCCCTGGTGGAGCAATGAGGCCTGGGATCGGACCTCGTTTACCTGGGATTTGTGGTACGGCTGCAACTATCGCTGCTCCTACTGCTGGTGGGAGATGGACGATTTGTGGGCGGATTTGGCCAAGAAGCACCTCATTCTTCCTCCCGAGAAATGACTCGCGTGCTGGGAGCGGATTTATGATCGCTATGGAACGGTGCGCGTGGACGTGCTCGGCGGCGAGCCGATGCGCTACCCGTCTTGGAAGGAGCTTTTCGAAGGGCTCTCGCGGCGGCATTTGGTTTCCATCACGACCAACCTGTCCATCTCGATGGCGGATTTGCGGGACATCACGGACAAAATTTCTCCGGAACGCATTCATTTTGCGGCCAGCTATCATCCGCAGTTCGCCAAGTGGGAGGATTTCGTCGAAAAAGTGGGCTTTCTAAAAAGCCGCGGCTACGCGCCCCACGTCCTGGTCGTGGCGTGGCCGCCGCTTCTTGGGGATCTTCCCCGCTGGAGCGAGGCCTTTAAAAAAATGGACGTTCCCTTCACCACGAGCGTTTTCCAGGGCAAGCACGAGGGACGCGAGTATCCGGATTCCTATACCAACGAGGAAAAGGCCTTGCTGGGCCTGACGATTCCGGTCGCAGAGGAGCAGCGCTACCGCCTGGAGCGGGAAAGCACGCGAGGCAAGCTCTGCGGCGCCGGACACGTCTATGCGAACATCAAGGCCAACGGCGACGTTTATCGCTGCGGTCAGGACTGCCTGGGCGGAGCCAAGCCTTTCGGGAATATTTTCGATGCGAACTTCGGCCTCCACGATTCGCCGGAGCCATGCCCCTACCGGCACTGCAGCTGCGGCGAGTTCGCGTTCTTGTGGGAGGATTGGAGCCGGAAAAAGGGCCGCCGCGAACTCGCGGTCGCCGATTCGCTGCGGCGCGGAGCGGCGCGGGAGGCGGGGCGTGGCTAATCCGCAGGTGCGCTTTACCTGGAACATCCATTGGAGCTGCAACTTTCGCTGCTCCTATTGCTTCTTCGACGGGCATTGGGCGGAGTACGGCCGCCGCAACGTCTACCAGACGGTGGAGCAGTGGATGGGGCACTGGCGGCGCATCTACGAGAAATATGGTCGGTGCTATTTGACCATCAACGGCGGCGAGCCCTTCGCCTATCCTAATTTCGTGGAGTTGATGGTCCAAGTCTCGGCGCTGCACTGGCCCATCAACGTCACGACCAATACCTCGCTGCATTTGAAGGAATTCGTCGAACGCGTCGACCCGGCGAAAGTTTCCATCTCCATCAGCTTTCACCCGCAGTACCACAAAATCGACGAGTTCCTAAAGACAGTGAAGTTTTTGCGGGATCATAAGGCCAATATCGGCTGCATCAACTTCGTCGCCTGGCCGCCGTTCCTGAACGATTTGTCGGACTATATCCGGCGCTTCCAGGAGATCGGAGAGAGCCTCAAGGTCATCCCGTTCATCGGGGCCTACGAGGGCGTGAACTACCCCGACCACTATAACGAGGAGCAGAAAAAAATCCTGGGCCTGAGCGACAACTGGCTGGAGAGCAAGCGCCATAAAGGCATGCTCTGCCGCGCCGGGAACCAGTCGGCGCTTCTTTTGCCGACCGGCAAGGTGGCCCGCTGCGGGCAAATCGGCGATCGCTATCTTATCGGAGACTTTTTTCAGGAAGGGTTTTCCTTGATGAAGGAGCCCATGCCCTGCGACGAGCAGTTCTGCCCCTGCGACGAATGGAAGGTCATCCCGGATGAAAAGCCGCCGGAAAAAGCGGGGGCATGGCTGCCATGATCCGCCTGGCTCTGGTGCAATGCCCCGTTTGGGGCGTGGACGATCCGCCTTTGGGACTGGCGCAGCTGCTTGGGTGCGTCGCGCACTGCAACCACCATGCGCGCCCGTTCGATCTCAATGTCAGGCTGTGGAAGGAGTGCGCGCAGGATGAGAAGCGCTTTTGGAGCCGGGAAGCGCTGCCCCTCTGGAACGACCGGCCCTGGACCGCGGAACGAGCGCGAGCTTGGGAGGCTAAACTCGCGCGCTACGCGGAGGATATCTTGTCGGATGATCCGCAGGCCGTGCTGTTCTGGGCCGCCGAGGGCTCGCAGTGGTTCAGTCTTGAAGCGGCCAAGCGCGTCAAAGCGAAGAACGCGGCCGTTAAAATTTTTATCGGCGGTCCGTATTTCAACGCCGCCTCCCGCGTCGACGCCTTTATCGCGGAGCCCTGCCTTGACGGCGTCATCGCGGGCTCGGCCGACGACTTGTTGGCGAAGCTCCTGGGTCTCTACCAAGCCTGCGGCCGCTGGATGCCTTTGCCCGGGATGACCGTCAAGGAAAAGGGAATGGTCGAGCGCGGCGGGCGCCCCGTG
The DNA here is from genome assembly GCA_028865585.1 of Elusimicrobiota bacterium. Classification (GTDB taxonomy): domain Bacteria; phylum Elusimicrobiota; class Elusimicrobia; order UBA1565; family UBA9628; genus JAGWJU01. The sequence goes on from JAGWJU010000027.1 coordinate 5,076, forward strand.
CCTTTTACGTTCGACTGGGATTTGGCGCCGCTGTGCGATTTCTCCGGCTTCGCGACCGAGCTCTACCGCAAGCCGCTTCAAATGCCGGTTGCCTCAAGCCGCGGCTGCCATTGGTCCCACCCGTCGTGCGCGCGGGACTATTGGGGCAAGTACTCCTTTAAGAGCGGCGACCGGATTTTCAGCGAGGTGGCCAAGGCCTTGCAGGGTCAGAAATTCTGGCGGCATATCCAGTTCTACGATTTGGACGCCAACGGAAAGCCGGACAGCCTCAAGCGCTTCAGCGAGATGATTCTCGAGAACCGGCTTCCCGAGGCCGGCCTGACTTGGAGCGCGCGCGTTTCTCTGGATTCGGCGCCGGACGCGCAAAGGCTTGAATTTTTCGCGCGCGCGGGCTGCCGCGAAATCGTCTACGGCTTGGAGACGGAGCCGTCGGCCGAGACGGCCGGCGCGGCGGAGCGGATTTTGCGGGAGACGCACGCGGCCGGCATCGGCTGCATCGTTTCTGCGGCCGCGCTTGACAGGTTTGGCGCTTGGGTCGACGGCGTCGAAGCCGAACGGACGGTTTTGGACGCCCCAGCCCGACATCGGGGCTTGGACGCGGGCGCTGCGGCGCAACGGAAGCGGTTTGAGCCGCTGCGCCGGTCTTTGGATATGGAGTGGTCTCCGTTTTTTAGCCAAGGGACGGCGGGCCTTCGCGGCAGCCGTTGCGCTAAGTCCGCCGCGCTAGCGGCGCACTAAAGAAAACAGGGAGGAGCTTATGGGATCGTGTGGGACGGGCGGTTGCAGCGGGTGCGGCACCAAACATGACGGCCCGCAGGCTCCCGAAGGCGACATGGTCGCGCACGGAGAACTGGACGCGGCCATTCCCCATGAGAAGCAGGAGTACCGGCCTCTCTTGCCCCGCCGCGCGCCGCCTTACAAGGTGCATTGGAATTGGGAAATCATGCTGCCCTGCAATTACCGCTGCAGCTACTGCGTGGTCCACAACGAGGCGGCGCAATACCTCGTTCAAGGAGTGTCCGAGTGGCGCAAGATCTGGGAGCGGATTTTTAAGCTCTACGGCTGCTGCCAGGTTCGTTTCGCCGGCGGCGAGCCGACCATCTATCCGCATTTCATCGACTTGGTCGGCATGATCTTGGAGATGCACACTGTGGATATCACGACCAACCTGAGCTTTGACGTCGAAGAGTGGATCAAGAAAGTTCCCAGCCAGGGCATCGCGATTTCCGGTAGCCTGCACCTGGAGCACCAAAAGCCGGAGGACTTTCTCAAAAAACTTCTGATCCTGCGCAACAAGGGCAACCAGCTGATTTCCGCCTCGCTGGTCGCCTATCCGACCTATTTGGATAAAATTGACGGGATTCGGGCCATGTTCGAAAAGGAGCAGGTCCTTTTCAAGATCATCCCCTTCAACGGCGTCTATCAGGGCAAGCGCTACCCCGGCGCCTACACCGATGAGGAAAGGATTCTGCTGGGCATGCAGGTGCAGCGCTCCCAGGATGAGCTCGGCAAGACGCTCAACAAGCAGTGGCAGGACTATGCCAACGCCAAGCCCAACGATAAGAACTTCATGGGCATGCCCTGCCACATGGGCGAGATGTACGCCAAGATTTATTCCGACGGCACGGTGCGCCGCTGCTGCCACACGGGCGTCGACATCCTGGGCCACATCACCGATCCGAACCTAAAGCTCTTCGAAGGCCCGGAGCCCTGCACCGTCATGAGCTGCAGCTGCTGGAAGCCCATGGTTGCCGGGAAATACGAGGAGAAGGTCCATATGCTCTGGCAGTCGGCGAATCATCCCGTTTATCCTGAGAAGGCGCCCAATGCCTAAGTTGGAGCGTGAGATGCAGGGGCGCTGGCGGAGGCTGGGAAAAACAGGCGTCCGCTTGGACCGGAAGAAGATTGTTTACATCGATCCTGTCTCAATCGGGCCCGGGGCTCCCAAGGCCGACATCATCCTGCTGACCCACGGACATGAAGGCCATTTTTCACCCGAGGACGTGGTAAAAGCGGCGGGCCCTCAGACCATCGTGGCCGGGCCCGCGGCCTGCATAGGGCTTTTTCGGCTTAACCAGCTGCCTTTCGAAGCGGGGGAATCTCGGACCATTTTAGGCGTTGCCGTGACGGCCACTCCGGCCTACGGCGCGGACGGCTCGCGCCACCCCAAGAACGCCGCTGGATTGGGGTACCTCGTTGAATTGGGCGGCATGAGGATTTTCCACGCCGGCGACACGGCCGCCGTACCGGAGTTGCGTGCTCTTAAGGCGGACGCGGGCTTTCTGCCCGTAGGGCCCGGGCTTATGTCCGCCCGAGAGGCGTCGGCGCTGGCGCGGGACATGGGGCTCCGCGCGGCGGCTCCTACTCACGTCGAGCCGGGCTCAAAGGAAGAACAGGATTTTTTCGCGGAAATCGAAAGCATGGGCATTGCGGCGTGGCCGGCGGAGGATATTTTTTCGGTTCGCGGTTTGACAGCGGCCCGGGGAGGCTGATATGGGCGGATGCGGAGACAAGTGCGGCGGATGCGGCGGCGGGTGCGGGACCGAGCCTCACCTCCCAGGGAACGAATTCGCCCCGGTCAATCTGTCCCTGGCGCCAAGCCCGGCGGCATCGCTTAAAGCGGCGGCGGTGCTGGAAAAAACCGAGGGCGGCCGGACGCCGGGATTTAGGCGCTACTTGCCCCCGTTCAAGGTGTTTTTTACCTGGGACATCCAGTACGCCTGCAACTACCGCTGCAGCTACTGCATCATCTTCAAGAGCCCGCAATGGGATTCATTCTTGTCCAAGAAGGATCGTCCGCCCATCCCTGCGGAGCGCTGGATGGAGATTTGGGACGACATCTACGACAAGTACGGCAGCGCGCACATTCATTGCTCCGGCGGCGAGCCGTTCTACTATCCGCGCTTCATCGACATCCTGGCTCACATCACCAAGAAGCATACGATGGAATGCGACACCAATCTCTCCTTCCCGGTGGACAGCTTCATCGACCAGGTCGAGAGGGGGCGTTTCCGTTTTGCCCCGTCGTTTCATCCCGAGTTCGCGGAGCTTGAACCCTACATTGAAAAGTGCGTTAAGCTTAGGAAAGCAGGATACGATCTGGAAGGGGTCAACTACATCTGTTGGCCGCCGCACTTAAAGCGTATTCCGGAGTTTAAGGCCGCCTTCAATAAGATCGGCGTGGTCTTGACGCTCATTCCCTTCCGCGGGCGCTTCGAGGGCAAGGACTATCCCGACGCCTACACGCCAGAGGAGCGGCGCTGGATCAACCGCAGCAGCGGAAACCCCGTGCTTTCCGAGGACTACGGAAGCTGGTACAACGGCGGCGGGCAGGGATCGAAGAAACACGAGGATATTAAGGCCGAGGAGCCGCAGCCCTATGCGGGCGAGCCCAGGCAGGTCGAGGCGTCTGCGCCTGATTTAAATCCGGCGCCGCCCCCCCAGCCGACATTGGTTGAGCGCGTGCCGCAATCCGTCGCGGCGCCCGCGCCGCCTCGGCCGGAATCAGGCAAGCCGGAGCCCTCCGAGGTCGCTTCGGAAACGGCGGCGCGGGCTCTTGAGGAAATCCGCGCGCACGAGGCGGAAAAGTCGGGCGCCGCATGCGCCAGCCACGGTCGCACGGCCGTCCATTGCCGCGCGGGCCAGATGTACGCCAAAATTCATCCGGACGGCAACGCGCTGCGGTGCTGCTTCATCGACGAGCGGGGTTCGATGGGGAATCTCATTGACGGGACCTTCAAACTCTACGACGATCCGGAATTGTGCGAGTACCCGGCGTGCAGTTGCTGGAAAAGCATGATCTTGGGTGAGGAGGAGCGCTGGCTGCGCCATTGGGTGGGGGTGGCCAAGAACGCGGCGTGAAAATCTACTTGAGCTGCAGCCTATCGGAAGAGGATAAGCCGCTGCGCGACAGGCTTGTCCAAATCGCCGCGGATTATGGCGTCACGATCGTGTCCGGCCCGAGGCCGTGGCCTGCCCAAGACGCCGTGCCTCCCGAGGTCGCCGAAGCCATTGACTCCGCGGACTTCGCTTTTTTTTGGATTTCCGCCGACGGCCCGGACGTCTCATGCATTAACTTGGAGGCGGGCTATATCCGAAACTCCGCACGGCGCCTTCCTTTTTTGATTTTTTCGCCCAACGGCTTGGAACCCGCTGGTTGCCTGAAATACCGGCCCTTCATTGTTTTTTATCTTCGCGACGCCCGCATTACCCTTGAGCAGATGTGGAATCCCATCCATCATGAATACCGCGAACGGCCGCAGATGGCGGCGGCCATTCATGGCGTCCTAATCGCCCTTGTCGGCATGCTGCTGATGCGCCGCGCTCCCGAAGCGCCGGCTTCTGAGGCGGAGGAAAAACGCCAAGATCAGCTGCGCGATGCGGCGGCGGCCCTGCGCGGGAGCCAGCCGTGACGCCGTCTCGAACCGAAGCGTCGCTGGCGCCTTTAGATTCCCGGCTTTCGCCTCAGGACGTTGCTTTGCGGCACGAAAAACAGGCGCGCGAGCATTATCTGCGGGGAGACTATCCCTCCACGGTCGAAGACCTCACGCTCTGCCTGGGAACCGGCGTTGTCCCCGAGCATAAGGATTTGCGGATGCGCTTGCTTATCCTGCAGAGCTTGCGCCGCTTCGGCAAACAAGATGAAGCCTCGGCGGCTCTTCGGGAGATGGAAACCCGCTACGGGAAAAGCCGCGAAAAATATATCCAGAACCTATTGCTCAACGAAAAGGAAATTCAAGAGGGCCGCATCAAGATTGAGTCGTATCCCACGCGCCTGACTATCCGGCCGACCAGCCGCTGTTCCGTCCACTGCATCATGTGCACTTTTTGGAAGGAAACGCCCTGGGACATGCCGCAAAAGACTTTAGACGAGGTGGCCGATCTCTATCCCTACATGGAAGACATCCTGTGGCAGGGCGGCGAGCCCTTCGAGATGAAGCGCGACGTCTTGGAGCGCATCCTCTTGCGCGGACGGGACTATCCCCGCATGCTGCAGAACTTCATCACCAACGGCCAGCACATCGACAAGCGGTGGGCCGAGATTCTGGTCAGCATGAACGTCCATATGAAGATCTCCATCGACGGGACCACGCCGGAGGTTTACGAGAAAATCCGGGTCAAATCGAGCTTCGCAAAGATCATCGCCTCGATTGACAACCTTAACAGCGAGATGGCGAGGCAGAACCGGCGCATCGGCATGTGGATCCACATGGTGGTCCAGCGCTTCAATTACCACCAGATCACCGACATGATCGAGTTCGCCCGCAAGCACCGCTTCGACGGGGT
>JAGWJU010000315.1 GCA_028865585.1 Elusimicrobiota bacterium
GCCGTGCTCATCATCGGGGACTACACCGCCATGGTGGGCGACCCTTCCGGCCGCGACTCCACGCGCCCCCAGCTTTCGCTCGAGGAGATCGAAGCCAACGCGCGCACCTACCAGGACCAGGCCTTCAAGATTTTGGACAAAGGCAAGACCGAACTGCGGCGCAACTCGGAATGGCTCAAGGGCTTCGTGGGCGAGAAACTTCTGGACACGATGAAGCGCCACACCGTCCAGCAGGTGCTGGCGCGCGAGGACTTCAAGCTGCGCTTAAGAGAAAATTCGCCGCTCACCATGCTCGAGATTCTCTATCCCCTTTTGCAGGGCTACGACTCCATCGCGGTCAAGGCCGACGTGGAGTTGGGCGGCAACGACCAGTTGACCAACCTTTTGACCGGCCGCAAGATGCAGCAGGACGCGGGCCAGGAACAGCAGGTGGTGCTGACCGTTCCCCTCCTCGTGGGCTTGGACGGCGTCAAGAAGATGTCCAAATCCTACGGTAACGCCGTTTCCGTCACGGACGAGCCCAACGACATGTTCGGCAAAATCATGAGCGCGTCGGACGAGCTTATGGTCTCCTACTACGAGCTTTTGACCTCTGTCGATATGGCCGAAGTGCGTGCGGCGCACCCCATGGAGGCAAAGAAGCGCCTGGCGCAGGCGCTGGTTGAGCGCTTCCACGGCGCGGCCGCGGGCGCGGCGGCGCGCAAGTTTTTTGAAGATACCTTCTCCAAGAAGGAGCTGCCCACGGACATCGAGCAGATTTCCATGCCCGCGGGCCTGGCTTTAAGCGAGATTATCCTGCGTTCGGGCCGCGTCAAGTCCCGCAACGAAGCGCGCAGGCTCATCACCCAAGGCGGCGTCAAAATCGAGGGCCGCAAGATGACGGCGGATGAAAGCGTCAGCGCCCCCCCCAGCTTCGTCCTGCAAATCGGCAAGCACCAATTCGTGAAAGTGAACATCGCCCAATCATGAAGACCGCCGAAAAAAAATCTCTTCCTAAGGAAAATCAGCAGACGCCCGAGCCGCCCAGGCCGCCGGAGACGCTCTCCGGCATTCCCGTCGATCTGACTTACGGCCCGGAGTCTCTGGCGGGCCGCGATCTGCTCGCCGAAACGGGACGCCCGGGGCAGTATCCCTTTACCCGCGGGCTTAAGGGCTCCGGCTACCGGGTCAACCGCTGGACCATGCGCCAGGTCGCGGGGCACAAGACCGCCAAGGACACCAACGAGCGCTTCAAGTACCTGCTTTCGCACGGCGAAACGGGGCTCTCGACCGCCTTCGATTTGCCGACGCTCATGGGCCTTGACTCGGACGATCCGCGCTCCGTCGGGGAGGTCGGACGCGAGGGCGTGGCCATCGACTCATTGGCCGACTTCGAGGTCCTCTTCTCCGGCATCGATTTGGCCAAGGTTTCGACTTCGATGACCATCAACCTGCCCGCGCCCGCGATGCTGGCGATGTACTTGGCTCTGGCCAAGAGGCAGGGCGTGCCCTTCAAGCGCGTGCGCGGCACCTGCCAGACGGATATCCTCAAGGAGTACATCGCCCAGAACGAGTATCTCTATCCTCCCGAGCCTTCGCTGCGCCTGGTTCTCGATGTCATCGAATACTGCGTCAAGGAAGTCCCCCGCTTCTACCCCATTTCGATTTCGGGCTACCACATCCGCGAGGCCGGGGCCGACGCCGTTCAGGAGTTGGCCTTCACGCTGGCCGATGGGCGCGAATACGCCGAGCGCCTGGTCAAGCGCGGCCTGGATGTGGACGACTTCGCGCCGCAGCTGTCCTTCTTTTTCGACGTGCATAACTCTTTCTTCGAGGAAATCGCCAAGCTGCGGGCCGCGCGGCAGATTTGGGCCAAGCTGATGAAAGAGACCTTCGGCGCCAAACGCGAGCTCTCCTGGATGCTGCCCATGCACTGCCAGACGGCCGGCGTCTCGCTCACGGCGCAGCAGCCTTTGAATAACCTGGCGCGCGTGGCTTATCAGGCGATGGCGGCGGTCCTGGGCGGCACGCAGAGCCTGCACACCAACTCCTTCGACGAGGCCCTCGCCCTGCCCACCGACGAGGCCGCCATGCTCGCGCTGCGCACGCAGCAGATCATCGCCTACGAGACGGGCGTGACCGACACATT
>JAGWJU010000028.1 GCA_028865585.1 Elusimicrobiota bacterium
ATGGTGGGCGTGCCTTGCTTGACCGAATGGCTCGACGGCCCGTCCGTGCGCTGGACTTGGCCGATCTTATAGCGCTTGAGCGTGCGGATGAGCCAGGGGCCGGCCAGCAGCGAAATGATCAGGGAGGTGAGCACCGCGCCGCCCGCGCGGAATGTGATGTACTGGAAGAGGTTCAGGGCTCCGAAGGCGTTTTTGTAGGCGCTTAGATAGTAGAGCATGTCGCGCCTTCGCCTTCGAGGAGTGCCTCGAGCCGCATCGCCCGTGACGCCTTGAAAAACAGGATTTGTCCGGCCTTGAACTCCGGCTTGAGCGCTTTCTTAAGCTCGGGCGCGTCCTTGCCGTAGTGAATCGGGAAAGGCGCGGCGGCTTTGAGGGCCTCGCCGGCCCTCTCCATTTCGGGCCCGATGAGGTAGACGGACTTGAGAGGCAGGGACGCCAGCCATTGCCCCAATTCGCGGTGAAATTGCGCCGAGCCCGCGCCGAGCTCCTTCATGTCCCCCAAGACCAGGACCTTCGGGCGCCCCGCGAACTCGCTGCAGAAGGCCGCGATGGAGGCGCGCATCGAGGCGGGGTTGGCGTTGTAGGCGTCGAGCACGATGTCGCAGCCGGAGGGATGCCGGAGGCGCTCTTGGCGCATGCCCGAGGGCTTGAAGTCCTCCAAGCCCTGCCGGATGACGTCCGGCTTGATGCCCAGCGCCCAGGCCGCGGCCGCGGCCGCGCAGGCGTTGTAGCGGCTCAAATCTCCGAAAACCTGGAGCTTGACCGCGATTTTGACCCGATCGATGAGCATTTCCTCGGGTCCGGAAAAGCGCACGCGCGCCCGCTCGCCCAGTCCGAAGGTCACGGCGCGCTCGCCCAATCGGGCTTCGAGGCTCTCCAGCCACGGGTCGTCGGCGTTGAGCACGGCCTTGCCGTCCTCGGGCAAAAACTCCAAGATCTCGGCCTTGGTGCGGAAGTTCTGCTCCAAATTGGCGTAGAACTCCATGTGGTCCGGCCCGATGTTGGTGATGACCGCCACGGTGGGCTGGGCCACGCGGGCGATCTCGAGGATGTCGCCGGGCTTGGAGTCGGCAAGCTCAAAAATGCCGTAGCGGTGCTCGGGGCTGAGTTCAAGCACGGAGAGCGGCGTGCCGACCTGGTTGTTCCAGTTGCCGGGGCTCGTGCAGGTGGGCGCGGCCTTCCCGCAGATGGAGCGCAGCATCTCCTTGGTCGTGGTCTTGCCGTTGGAGCCGGTCACGCCCACGACCGGAATTTCGAACTTGCGCCTGTGCTCCGAGGCCAGGGCCAGAAGCGCCTTGCCGGTGTCGCGGACCTCGACCAAGTGCTCGGGCTTGGCGCCGGCCATGGCCGTGCGGCCGGTCTCCACCACCCAGCCCGAGGCCTTGCGCGCGGCCTCCGTGCCCAGAAAATCGTGCCCGTCGTAGCGCGCGCCTTTGAGCGCCCAGAACGCCTGGCTTGGCTGCAAAGTGCGGCTGTCGATGGAGATGGACTCGACGGGGTCTTCCGCGTGGCCGAAGGACAGCCGCCCCTGCGCGGCCTTGGCCAGCTCCTCCCACGACATTCTCAGGTTCATGGCGCGTTCAATTGATTCCGGACCGCCTGCCTGGCGGCGTCGCGATCGTCGAAGGCGACGGTCCGATCCTTGAGGATCTGCTGGGTCTCGTGGCCCTTGCCCGCGATGAGGACGATGTCCCCCTCCCGCGCCATGGCCACGGCTTCCGCGACGGCCTTCTTGCGATCCGGCTGGATTTTATAATTTTTGGCGCCCGAAGTCTTAAGGCCTTCCTCGATGTCCGCGATGATGGCCAACGGGTCCTCGCCGCGCGGGTTGTCGCTGGTCACGACCGTGAAATCGCTGCCGCTCTGCGCGGCCCGGCCCATGGGCGCGCGTTTGGTGCGGTCGCGCTGGCCCCCGCAGCCGAAGACCGTGATGATCCGCTTGTGCGGCAGGCGCGCCAAGTGCTTCAAGACCGCCTCCAGGGCGTCTTCGGTATGCGCGTAGTCCACGAAGATCTTAAACTTCTGCCCCGCCTCAACGGGTTCGAGGCGTCCGGGAACGCTCTTGAGCGCGCGCAGGCCTTCGAGAACCGCCTCCTCGGACAAGCCTAAACCCAGCGCGGCGGCCGCGGCGGCGAGAGCGTTGTAGAGGTTGTGCTCGCCGACCAGCGAAATTTCCGCTTTCGTGCGGCGCCCGCGGAAAGAAAGTTCGAAGCGGGTGTTGTCCGCGCCGACTTGAACGTCCAGCGCGCGCAGGGAGGCGGTTTCGCCCAGGCCGTAAAGCAGCGCCTCCGCGCCCACGGCGCGGTGCAGCAGCGCGCGGGCCTTGGCGTCGTCCGCGTTGATCGCGGCCACGCGGCGCTTCTTCGTCGAGGAGGCCTTGGTCAGCAAGTCAAAGAGGCGCGCCTTGGCCTCGAAATAAGCCTCAGCGGTCTTATGGAAGTCCAGATGGTCGCTGCGGAAGTTGGTAAAAACCGCGGCGTCGAAATCGATTTCCTCGACGCGCTTTAACGCCAGGGCGTGGGAGGAGACTTCCATCACCGCGTGGGTGGCGCCGTCGTCGCGCAGACGCGCCAGGAGCCGCAGGGTCTCGAGCGAGGAGGGCGTGGTGTTGACCGCGGGCGTCTCCCATTTCCCGGAGAGCCGGTAACTGACGGTGCCCAGGACGCCGGGCGTGCCACCCGCGGCGCGCAGGATGGACTCCAGAAAATAGCTCGTCGTGGTCTTGCCGCTGGTGCCGGTGACGCCGAAGACGGGAAAAGCGCCCGAGGGATGCGAGAAGAAGAGGTCGGCCATCCGCCCCATGGCTTCCAGGACGTCCGGGACCTGGATCCAAGAGGCGGAAAAGCTCAAGGGCGGCGGAGGCGGCGCGAGTTCGCTGACCACCGCGCAGGCGCCGCGCGCGCAGGCGTCCTTGACGTGCCGGTTGCCGTCGGTCCGGGAGCCCGGCAGGGCGAAAAAAAGAAAGCCTTGCTGCGCGGTGCGGGAATCGTGCGTCAACCCGCGGACATCCTGGTCCGCGCTTCCCGCGACGAGCGTCGGATGGGCGACGGAGAGGAGGTCCCGCAGGTTCAAGGCGCCATCCGCAGGGCGGCGGGAAGCGCGGCCCGGTTTTGCAGGCCCGGAAGCGGCTTGGCGCGCGAATCGCTCCGGCCCGGCGCGGAAGCGGGCGGATCCGCGGGAGCGTCGGGAGCGGCGCCCGACATCGCGATGAGGCGCCGGGCCAGCTCGCCGAAATAGGGCGCGGCCGCCTCGTCGCCGAAGTGGCGCGGCCCCTTGGGGTCCCCCATGAGCACCAGGATGGCCCAACGCGGCCGACTGGCGGGCAAAAATCCCACGAACGAAGCGTTGTAGGCTTTGAGCGAATATTTGTGGGTCGTGGGGTCAATCATGCGGGCCGTTCCGGTTTTACCCGCGACGAGATAGCCCGGAATCTGCGCGGGTACGCCCGTGCCTTTCTCCACCACGCCCTCGAACATTTGGACCAGGAGCGCGTCGGTCTGGGCCGAGACGACGCGGCGGATCTTTTCGGGCTCGTCGCTTCCGATGATGTGGGGCTGCATGAGCACCCCCCCGTCGGCCACGGCGCTGTAGGCGGCCAGCACCTGCAGCGGGCTCACGCCCACGCCGTAGCCATAGGAGGCGGCGGCCAAATTGACCGGGGTCATCTTGGAGAGCGGCCGGAGCTCGCCGGAGGTTTCGCCCGGGAAATCGATGCCGGTCTTGTTGGTGAAGCCGAAGGCGCGCACGTAGCTGTAGAACTCCGCGGGGCCGAGCTTGGCCACGACCTTGGAGATGCCGATGTTGGAGGAGTAGCGCAGCACGCCCGCGATGGTGAGGTCCTGCCGGGGCTCGACGTCATGGATGGTCACGCCCGGCGCGATCTGGTAGGCGCCGTTGTTGCAGAAGAAGGTTTCCTGCGGGGTAATGACGCCCTCGTTGAGCGCGGCGCCCGCGGTGACGAGCTTGAAGACGGAGCCGGGCTCGTACATCTCCTGTACGGCGTCGTTGCGCAGCGGAGTCGGCGGGTAGTCGGCCATGGCCAGGATGGCGCCGGTGCGCGGGTTCTCCACCGCGATGACGCCGTTCTTGATGGAGAGCTTCTTGGCGGCCTCGGCGAGGATTTGCTCCGCGTAGAACTGGATGTTGCGGTCGATGGTGAGCGCAAGAGGCTCGGGCCGGGGCGCGTCCTGGGCCGTGTCCTCGTAGATGGCGTGGCCCGCGCCGTCGCGGATGAGCTGGATTTTGATGGGAGCGGCCTCCAGGCGCGCGTCCTCGGAGTACTCGACGCCGGAGAGCCCGTGCCCGTCGCTGCCGACCATCCCCAGGACGTTGTCGGCCAGCGCGCCGTTGGGATAGAAGCGCGATTCCCGCGAAACGACGCCCAGCCCGTCGACGCGCGCCTTCTTAAGCGCCGCGGCTTGGGCGTAGTCGAGGCCGGACTTGATCCAAGGGAAGCGCCCGCCACCGCGGTAGCGCGACAAAATCTCCCGCGCGGGCATGCCGAGCAGTCCGGAGAGCTTCTCCGCTGTCTCCTGCGGGTCTTTGATCATGCGCTTGTCCAAAAAGCAGGCCCACGTGGGCAGCGATTCGGCCAGCACCTCGCCGTTGCGATCGAGAATGGGCGCGCGGGGCGCGGCCACCACGGCCATCCGATCGAGTTCGTCGTCGGCGCGGCGCGAGAGGCCGCGGTGCTCCACGACTTGGAGCTGGGCCAGCCGCAGGGACAGGGGCAGGACCGGCAAAAGGGCGAGGAATGCCGCGAGAGAGAGGCGTCGGCGCGTCTCCATGGCGTGGGCGATCCGGCGCTATGACGAGAACAGGCGCGCGTCTTGGCGCGCCCGCCGCCAGACCCTGGTGAGCAGGCTTGAGAAGAAGGATTGCGGGGCGTTTTCGAGCGGCGAGACGGGCAGGACCCGCTCGGCCGAAAGCGGGGCCGGGATCATGCCCAGCCGGGCCGAGGCTTCCCGCGCGATGCGGCCGCAAGACGCGGCTTGGTCCACCTGCCTCTCCAAAAGCGCGTTCTCCCCTTGAATGTGCAAAATCCGTTCGCGCGAGGTTTCCACCGCGTAGCCCAGAGCCGTGGCCTCGATGCGCTGCCAGACCAGGCCCATGACCAGGAGACCGCCGCAAAAAATCTGCAGAGTCCTATGCCCGGCTTTTTTCATCAGATCCCTTGTGAGAAAATTAAAAATTATCGGCGCGCAGGAACGAACAGGCGGGCGCCCCGCGCCGACGAGGCGCCCGCCATATTTTTTGGTCTAGTCGCGTTCCCGACGAGTTCCTTTTTTAAGGAACACACGCTTCCAGACATATCCTCCGTCCGGCTCGCGCACCAGCGCCTCCAGACGCATGGGCTGGCGCCGCTCCAGCAGCGAGCCCAACGTTGAACGGACTTCCTGCACGGCCGCCATGCCCCAGCTCGACCCCCTGATCGCTGCATCGCTTCTCATCATTTACAGTTTCTCCACGATCCGCAGCTTGGCGCTGCGCGATCTTGCGTTGCGCTCGACCTCTTGGGTGGAAGGCAGGACGGCTCCGGCGCCCTTCCCGCCTTTCACGGGACGGCATTTTCCTAAGGATGCGAAGGAGGAAAAAAGGGTCTTGACGATGCGATCCTCCAGGGAGTGGAAGGTGATGACGGCGATTCTCCCGCCGTTCTTGACGAGCGGGAAGACGCCTTCGAGGCCCCGCGTGAGGTTTTCGAGCTCCGCGTTGACCGCGATGCGCAGCGCCATGAAGACGCGCGTGGCCGGATGGCGCCCCGTCGTGCGCGGGACGGCGGACTCGATGGTTTTGGCGAGGTCCGTCGTCGTCTCGAAGGGGCGCTTCTGCCGGCGCTCCGCGATGGCGCGGGCCGCGGCCCGCGCGGCCGGCTCCTCGCCGAACTCGCGGAACAGGAGCGCCATCTGCTCCTCGGGCCAGCGGTTGACGATGGCTTCCGCGGTCAAGGGCGTCTCCGGGGAGATTCTCATGTCGAGCGGGCCCTCGTGCTGGAAGCTGAACCCCCGCTCGGGCTTGTCGTAGTGCAGCGAGCTGATGCCCAAATCAAAGAGCGCGCCGCTTAACGGAAAAAACTTCTCCGACTCCAGAATCTGCTGGACGGTCCTGAAATTGCCGCGCATGATCTTGACGTTGGGCGCGCGCCGGCCCAGGCCCGCCTGCGCCAATCCCACCATCTCGGGATCGAGATCAAGGCAGAGGAGCTTTCCCTTGGGCGAGAGCTTCCTTAATATGGCCTCGGAGTGCCCCCCCATGCCGAGCGTGGCGTCGAGGTAGAGCCCGTCGGGGTCCTGAACCAGGGCGTTGACGGTCTCCTGCAGGAGCACGGGTTCGTGGCGGTAGGCCCGTTCCGCGCTCATGGTGGCCGTCCCCCCCGACCCTAGATCTCGATGCTCTTGGTTACCAGCTTGTAGGCCGGTTCGACCTTCGATTTTTTGTAGGAGTTCCATTTATCCTTGTCCCAAATTTCAGCGCGCTTGCCCGCGCCCTGCACGAGGACGTTCTTCCCGAGGCGCGCGTGCTCCCTCAGGAATTGCGGGATTAAAATCCGGCCGGCGGAATCGAGCTCCGCTTCCGTCGCCTCCGCGAAGAACTTGCGCTTGAAGGCGCGCTCCTGCTCCTTGTTCGGCAGCGAGAAGGCCGAAAGGTCCTTCTCCAGAAGCTGGCTCCACTGGGAGGGCAGGAAAAGGTAGAGGCAGTTCTCCAGCCCGCTGGTGAGATAGACCGAGTTGGCTTTCTCCTGCGCCAAGGCCTCGCGGAACTTGGGCGGAAGCCCCACGCGGTTCTTCGTGTCGAGGGAATACTCGTAGCGGCCGATGAGAAGAATCATCTACCCCACTAAGTCCCACTTCAAATCTTTTATTCCCACTTTTCGCCACCGGCATCGATTATAGGGGATGATCCTCGTTTTGTCAAGGGGTAGGAAAAAAGTCCTATAAAAATTGTCCCCGTTGGGCCCACGCGTCCCGCGGCCGCATCCTTATATAATGGCTGCGAGCCGGCATTCCACCGAAGGAGACGCGAATGATGCGCCCGAAGGACAAGGCCGCGGTCGGAGTTTCGTTCCTGATTTTCTGCCTGGCCCTGGCTCCCTGCGGTCCGGCGCTGGCCGGCGAGATCGCCGCGGACGGCGGCGCCCCGGCCGAGGCCGGGGCTTTGGAGGCCGCTCCCGCCGCGGAGCTTCCGGCGGCTCTTCCATCGCTGGGAGCGGATCTCGGCGGAGTTTCCCCCTTCTCTTTGCCCGATTTGTCCAAGGCTCTCCCGGCCGCGGCGGACGCCGCCGACGTCTTGCCGGCGGCTGCTCTCGAATCCAAGGCCGGAGCGCCCGTCTCCGGGGCCGCTGCCGCGAATTCGGAGCGGCCGGCTGAACCCGCGTTTGAACGGGCGTCCGCGTCTCCGGCGTCGGGAAAGCCGGCGGCGGACGCGGCCGCCGCGAGCCCGCGCAGGGCCGCGCGTTCCGCCGGCTCAAAAGGGGCCCCTTCCGCGCGCCGGCAGCTCGCGCGCATGGCCGGGGCCAATCTGCGCGCCGATCTTTTTGACGGCTCCGCGGCCGCCCTGGCGTCCGCGGGCGCGCCCAAGCCCTCGGAGCGGGGCATCTCTTCCGAGTGGATCGAGCGCATGCGCGAGAAGGACGCCCTGGAGACTTCCCCCGAGGAAAAGCGCCTGCGCGACGCCTCGTAGCGCCTGGGCTTCTCCCAGGTGGCGCTCAATCGCGAAGTCATCGACGCGCACACCAACCGCTACACCGTCGAGCTTCCCGCCGGGGCCATCACCAACCAGAAGAACTCGGGGCGCTGCTGGATTTTCGCGGGCTTGAACATGATCCGCTCGACGCTCTTCGCGGAGAAGCGCCTGCCGCGCAACTTCCAGTTCTCCCAAAACTACATCTATTTCTTCAGCCTGCTCGAGCAGGCCAACGTGCACATCGGCAACGCCATGCAGGCCGTCGCGGCCAGCGTCAAGCAGGGCGCGAAGGTCTCGGCCGAGAAGCTGCGCGAGCAGCTTTCCATGGAAGACAAGGTCGAGGACGGGGGCTGGTTCGAGTACTTCCAGTTCCTGGCCTCCAAGTACGGGCTGGTTCCGGAAAGCGCCATGCCGGAGACCAAAAGCTCTCAGAACAGCGGCGTGCTGCTGCAGGAACTGAGCCTCTCGCTGGCCCAGTCCATCAACGAGGCTCTTTCGGCCGCGCGCCGCGCGCCCGACGGCTTCGACGCCCAAAAGGCGCTGGAGGCGCGGGCCTTGGCGCTCGATCGCGTCTGGAAGGTTTTGGCCACCCACCTCGGCACGCCGCCCGAGCGCTTCGAGTTCCGCCGGGAGGGCAAGCCGGCCAAGGCGGGGCCCGCGCGCCAAACCTCGGCGGAGGTCGCGAGCTACACGCCTCTGGAGTTCGCGCGCGACTTCGTGCGCTTGAATCCGGACGACTACGTCGTCCTGGCCAACTCCCCGGGCAAGAAAAACAACCAGGTCTACACCGTCAAGGACTCGGCCATCGGCGTTCCCAAGCCCGGACGCCCCGCGCCCGACGCGCGCTTTTTAAACGTCAGCCTGACCCGCATGGAGCGGCTGGTCGCGGCGTCCATCTCGGCCGGCCATCCGGTCTGGATCGCGGCGGACGTCGGCCACGACATGGACGCCGACACCGGCATCATGCATCCGAAGATCTACCAGAAGGGCGCGCTCTACGGCTTTACCAAAGCGGAAAAGCCCAAGGAGCTCACCCGCACCCAGGCCACCTATCTTATGGTGCGCAGTCCGGATCACGCGATGGCCATCACCGGCTACGACCGCCCCGGGACGCGCGGGCCCATCGTCAAATTCAAGGTGGAGAATTCCTGGGGCAGCCGCTTCGGCAGCCGCGGGATCTTCCACATGTACCGGGAGTGGTTCCGCGAGAATCTCTATGAAATCGTGGTGCACAAGAGCTTGTTGAGCCAGACGGAGAAAAAGGCGCTCAAAGCGCCCGCCAAGGAAATCGGCGAAGGGAACATGTTCTAGGATCATGACCTCGCGGGAAAAGCGCAACCTGAAACTCGGCGCCGCGGCCCTGTGCGCCCTCTCCGCGTTTTTCGCGCTGTTCCTGGTCAGCCGCGTGGAGGCTTTCGCGGACAAGGCTCCGGCCGTGGGCTCGGCGGCGCCCGGCTTTACGCTCCACTCGGAGTCGGGCAAACCCGTGAGCTTATACGACTACCGCGGCAAGTGGGTGGTGCTCTATTTCTACCCCAAGGATTTCAGCCCCGGATGCACCATCGAGGCGCACCGTTTTGAGCGCGACATCAAGAAGTACCGCAAACTCGGCGCCGTCATCCTAGGGGTGAGCATGCAGTCGGCCGCCACGCACGCGAAGTTCTGCGCCAAGGAAGGGCTGGACTTCAAGCTGCTTGCCGATCCCGACGGACGCGTGTCCCGGCTTTACGGCTCGGTGCTGCACCTCATCGTGACCACGCTGTCTTCGCGCCACACTTTCCTGATTACCCCCCAAGGCGTCATCGCCAAAGAGTACCTGCACGTGAACCCCTACCGGCACAGCGCCCAGGTTCTCTCGGATCTCGCAGCGCTCGAAGCATCCCCATCCTCGGGCCGCTGACGGATTCTACGCCGCAGCAGGACTCAGGGCTCCGCTCACGGCGGGGCCGCTATTCGTTGCCGAGGTTCAACTGCAGATCGGGCGCGGCGAAGCTCTCGCCCACGTGGCGCAGGGAAAGCCTGGAGAGATGGAAGCGCCAGGCGTACTCGAGCGCCTGCACGCGGTTGTAGGGCATGCCGTAGCCGGCCAAGAGCGCCCGGGGCACGTCGTCCCCGTTTCGGATGGCGACGGAGAACTTGTAGAAGCCGTTGCGGGGCGGCAGCTTGGTTAAAAAGCGCACGATGCTGTAGGACTCCGAGTACCAGAGTTGGACCGCGGCGTCCGAGGCGCCGTCCAAGGTGGTCACGCCCATCAACTGCTTCAAGGAGTATCCGCCGCCCTGCTCCAGCGTGCGCAAATTGGGCCTGAGCCAGTTGGGGCGGGTCAAGCCGCGCTCGACCTGGATGAAGGTCGCCATGCCCTCGGAAAGCCACATCGGGTCGTCGTGGCCGCCGATGTAGAAGCCGTCGTAATAAACGTGGGTCATCTCGTGGGCCATGATGCTCTGGATGTCCGGGCTCTTGTAGACGAAAATCTCTCGGCGCTCGACCGAAGTGGCGCCGCCCGACCACTCCGGCCGTCCGGTGATTTTGTGGTAGCTCTTGGGCGTGCTAAAAAGAACCACGGTCACGCGCTGGTCGAAGGCCC
>JAGWJU010000316.1 GCA_028865585.1 Elusimicrobiota bacterium
CGGGCGTCGTCTTAGACGGCTGGCTCAACCAGAGCGCGCAGATCGGCAGGATGACTTTTCCCGTGAGGGCGTGGGAGTCCAATTTCGCGCTTCTGCGCGTCATCACGCCCGCCCGCCTCGAAGACTAGCCCCGCCCCTGCGTTTGCGCTATAATCTTACCCGACGCTCGCGACGCGCTCGTAACACAAAGGATAGTGTGCAGGCCTGCGAAGCCTGATATCCAGGTTCGATTCCTGGCGAGCGCAAGAGCGCTCTTGCGCTCGCCGCAGAGTCGTCATAATCCGCTTTGTCCAACGAAAATCCCGCCGCCCAAGAGCGCCGTCGGCGCCTGCTGGAAGACTCCCGCGTTTTTTGCATCCTGCCCTGGGCCAGCGTCAACATCCAGCCGACCGGGAAGGTGTTCCCCTGCTGCGTCGCCGACCGGCATCGCCCGGTCGGCCTGCTCAACGACTCGCCCCTGGCCGAGATTTGGAATTCGGAGGAATTCAAGCGCCTGCGCAGAAACATGCTGGAGGACCGGGAGAGCCCTGAATGCGTCCGGTGCTACGAGCTTGAACGCGCCGGCTTCCAGAGCATCCGGCAGGAAAACAACGAAACCATGCGGCGCCATTGGCCCGTGGTGGAGCAGACCGGGCCGGACGGTTCCGTCCCCCATCTCAACGTCGCCTACCTGGACGTCCGGTTCTCCAACGTCTGCAATTTCCGATGCCGCTATTGCTGCAGCGAACTGAGCACCGGCTGGCGCGAGGACGAGCTGAAGCTCTACGGGCGCAACCGCCTTCCCGCCGTTCTCAAGCCGACGGAAGACCCCGAGCGCTTCTGGCGGGATTTGGAGGCCATTTTGCCCCGCGTCGAGATGATTTATTTTTCCGGCGGAGAGCCGCTCATCGCCCCGGAGCACTACCGGGTCTTGCAGGCGCTCATCGCGAACAAAAGAGCCCCAGATGTTTCCCTGCTCTACAGCACCAACTTCTCGACTTTGAGCTTCGCGAAGACGGACGTGACGGAGCTTTGGAAGGGCTTCAAGAAGGTCCATCTCGCGGCGAGCCTGGACGGCATGGGGCCGCAGGGGGAGTACATCCGCAAGAACCAGGACTGGGGGGAGGTTCTGCGCCTGAGGCGGCTGATGCTGGAGAAATGTCCCGAGGTGGGATTCAATCTTGCGCCCACTTTGACCGCCATGAACGCGCTGCACCTTCCGGATTTTCACTGGGACTGGCTGGAGCGGGGCTTCATCGGCGTCGACGACATCTACATCAACATGCTGGTGGAGCCCGAGGGCTACAGCGCCCAAGTCCTCCCGGATTCTCTCAAGCGCCAGGCGGCGGAGAAATACGGGAAACACGCCGAACGCGTGCGCGCGAAATACGGGCCAGGAACCGGGCGCGTCGCGGCGCACTTCAAGGCCGCCGCGAATTTCATGGCGGCCCGGGACAAGAGTGAATTGCTCCCGGACTTGCGCCATCGGATTGCTTCCCTGGACGCCGTGCGCAACGAGCGCTTCGCCGACGTTTTTCCCGAGATGGCCGCCGGAATTTTCCCCGAGAGTTACCGGAAGAATTCCAGCGGAGGCTCTGCGCCCCGGCGCCGCACATCCTCGTAGAAGCGCGGCACGGCGCCCGTGGGGCGCAGAGCGAAGCCGCCGCCGCGCAGGGCCTTGGGGTCCGCCTCGAAGAGCGTCGCAAGGCTGACGGTCTCGAGTTCCATGCCCGTGACTTCCGCGATCTGCACGATGCGCCTGGAGCCGTCGGCCAGCCTCGCCGCCACGACGATCAGATCTAAAGCGCCCGCGACGGTCGCGCGCATCGCGCGCAAAGGGATGTCCAATCCGGCCGTCAAGGCCAGCGTTTCCAAGCGTAAAAGCGTCTCCCGGCAGCTGCCCGCGTGGAGCGTGCACAGCGCTCCGCCATGGCCGACGCTCATGGCCTGCAGAAAATCGAAGGCCTCGGGGCCCCGGCACTCGCCCACCAGAATCCGGTCCGGGCGCATGCGCAGGCTGTTTTTGAGCAGATCGCGCAGGGTTACGTCGGCGAGTCCGCTTGCGTCCCGCATCCGGGTGCGCAGGTAGAGGGCGTGCGGCTGGGGCAGCGTGATTTCCGGCGTGTCTTC
>JAGWJU010000029.1 GCA_028865585.1 Elusimicrobiota bacterium
AAGCTTTCGACGCCCTGTTCGAAGCTGGTCAGCGCCCGAGCGCCGGAAATCTTGCGGGAAATGGAACCGAAGTAAGTGCGCGCGCCGGTCGCGGCCACAACGCCGCGGGCCGTGCCGGAGAGAACGTTGGAACCCTGAAAACAGGAATTGGGCAGCTCAAGCGCGCTCTTCCCGGCGGCGTCGCACGCGGCCGCGGTCTTTTCGACGGGCATGGACTCGCCCGTCAACGCCGACTGGCTTACGAAGAAATCTTTTGCCGAAACCAGCCGCAGATCGGCGGGAATAATGGAGCCCGCGGCCAGAATCACAACGTCCCCGGGCACCAAATCCGCCAGGACCATCTCCTCCTCTCGCCCGGCCCGCAGGACGGTGCAGGTGGTCTTGACCATGGCCAGGAGCTTCTCCACCGCGCGGCCCGAGCGGCTTTCCTGCACGTAGGCCAGTGCCACGCTTAAAATCACCATGGCGCCCACGATGAGGGCCGAGGGGCGATCGCCCATGGCCAGGGAAATCCCCGCGATGACCAGCAGTTGGACGACCAACGGGTTCTTGGCGCGGCGCGCTAAGCCGAGGAAAAGGCCCTCCCGCGGCGCGCCGCCGGCGTCGTTGGGGCCGAAAATTTCCAGGCGTTCGGCGGCCTGGGCGGACTCGATCCCTTCTGGCGCGCTCTCAAGCTTGCGGAAAACTTCCTCGGGCGCCAAGCCCGCCAGCGACAAAAGTTCCTCGCCTTCGCCGGGGCGCTTGGGCGAAAAGCCTCGGCGAGGAGAAGCGGCTTCTTCCTTAATAGGAGCTGTCGGGGCCATGTTTTTGCCGCCCAAATCCGGGCGACCTATTATACAACACGGAGCGCGGGGCCCCAGCCGCCCGCCGCCGGACAATATTTGACAAAAGATGACAAATGCCATACACTAGAGCTAACAAAGATAACGGGTAAGCAAAAAACGCTTTTATTCACGCCATGAAAAAGAAACGCAAAGCCGCCCGCGCGCAAAGCCTCACCCAAGCTCCTGAGATCATGGATATCAAGACCTTGGCCCGCTATCTCGGCATGGGCCGCTCGAAAATCTACGGCCTCATCCGCCAGAAAAAAATTCCGGCCTCCCGCATCGGCCGGCAGTACCGCTTCTCCAAACCAATCGTCGACGCCTGGCTGCGCGAGCGCCTCATCATGCAACCCGCCGACACCGACCTTCCCCTCTTCGACAAGCCCCGCCGCTAAGCCCAAATTCTCCGTCGGGCCCCCGTCGATAAAACTCTTGCGTTCCGTCGGTGAATATTGATATAGTGGGCTTGAATTCGCCGCTCAGAGAGCGGCCCAGGGGATGCCCAAGGGTTCTCTTGGAATTTGATGGAGGTTACAAACCACATGGCTGAGAAAGTTCAGAAGGTCGGCATCACCCGCGCGAGCGGCTATCTTTACTACATCGACAAGCAGGGCGACGTCTCCCGCGCCAAGATGGCGCGCGGCGGCAAGAAGGGCGGCAAGCCGGAGAAGGTCCACAAGGTCGGCCTCAAGAAGCAGACCGGCTACCTCTACTACCTGGACAAGAAAGGCGATGTGTCCCGCGCCAAGATGGTCAACGCCTAAGCCTCTATCCAGACGAAAAACAAAACATCCCCCTCCCGGACGTCCCGTGGAGGGGGATTTCTTTCCCCCGCTCGGGGCGGCAGGGGCCAATGGCCCGAGCGCTGTCTGGCCGCGGCGCTGACTCCCGCCGCGGCGCTGTGCCGCGCCTCCAGGCGCGATATTCTTGACGATGAGGCGCTGCGCGCCGTGGCCTTGCGGGCGCTCAAGGAAGCCGTCGCCGTTGCGAACGCGTCCGGCGCGGGCCTAAGCTACCCTGCAGCGTCTCAAGCGGCCCTCTCGCATTGCCGCCGCCCCGGCGCGAAACGGAAGGCAACGCTCCGGGAGGCCGGCCGGAGCCTCGACTCCCTCCTCTCCGCCGCGAGGACAAATAGGGTTCCCGTCCCGTTCTTAAGCAGGCTCGCGCGCCTCATCCGCCGGTTGGAGGCCGCGGCGTGAGCGCGGAAATCCTTAAAGGCGCGGCCCTGGCCGCCGAAATCAAGGAGGACGCCGCCCGCCGGACAGCGGCTTTTAAAACCCGCGCCGGGCGTCCGATCCGCCTCGCCCTGATTTCCGCGCAGGCCGGCGCCGCCGCGCAAAGCTACCTAAAAGCCCGCGTCAAGGCCGGCCAAAGCGTCGGCATCGAGGCGGGAATCATTCCTATCGGTACGGATTGGACGACCGAACGGCTTGCCGCGCTGATTGCGGGCGTGGCGCGAGACGAAACGACCGACGCGCTCATCGTAGACTTTCCCCTGCCCGAAGCCATCGACGCCGGGAAAATCCGGGAAGCTCTTCCTCCAAAAAAGGACGCCGAAGGGCTTTCTCCCGACAGCTTCGGCCGGCTCTT
Organism: Elusimicrobiota bacterium; assembly: GCA_028865585.1. Classification (GTDB taxonomy): domain Bacteria; phylum Elusimicrobiota; class Elusimicrobia; order UBA1565; family UBA9628; genus JAGWJU01. Next base: position 2,415 of record JAGWJU010000029.1, read on the forward strand.
TTTGGCCAAACGCTACGCGGAAGCGCGCCGCCTGGTGGTTCCGCCCACGGCCATGGCCTGCGCCGAACTGCTGCGCCGCACCGGAATTCCCCTGGAAGGCCGCCGCGCGCTGGTCGTCGGCCGCTCGCCCGTGGTCGGACGTCCGGCCGCGCATCTCTTGAGCCTCCTGGGCCTGACCGTCACTCTCGCCCACTCAAAGACTCAAGATATTGAACAGGAGGTCCGCCGCGCGGATGCCGTGGTTGCGGCGGCGGGAAAGGCGCGCCTTGTGCGCGGCGCTTGGATTAAGCCCGGCGCCGCGGTCATCGACGCGGGAGTCAACCAGGACGGCGAGTCCCTCTGCGGGGACGTGGAGTTCGCGGCGGCCGCCGCAAACGCCTCCTTCATAACGCCGGTTCCGGGAGGCGTGGGGCCGGTCACCACCGCCTGCCTCTTGGCCAACGCCGTTCTCCTGGCCGAATCCCGCCTCTAGGCCGGCGAAAACTCAGGCGCGGCCCGCGTCGCGGGTAAAGCATCGCCGGCAGCGGGCCTCGTATTTGTCCGCCGCGCCCACCTCGATGATCTTCCTGGAGACCGAAAGGCGTTGCGAGCGGTTGGCCGGGTCTCCGCAAACGGCGCAGATGGCCAAGTTTTTGGTCACCAGCTCCGCCACGCCCATAATCTTGGCGGTGATGAGGAAAGGCGCGCCGCGGTAATCCTGGTCCAGGCCCGCCACGATGACGCGCCGGCCCTCGTCGGCAAGACGTTCGCAGGCCTCCACGATGCCTTCGTCGAAGAACTGCACTTCGTCGATGCCCACGACCTGGGTGTCGGGCTTGACCAAGCGCAGCACGTCCTTGGACTTGGACGCGCGTTGCGATGGGATTTTCGCCAAATCGTGCGAGACGATGTGATCTTTTGAGTAGCGCGCATCCAGGGAGGAATTGAACACCTGGACCTTCTGCCTCGCAATGGTGGCCAGGCGCAACCGGCGGATGAGCTCCTGCGTTTTCCCGGAAAACATGCTGCCCACCACGGCCTCGATCCAGCCGCCGCGCGGTCCCCAGTGCAGAGGCACCTCGAGCGCCCGGCGCTCTTTCTTGGGCGCGCGGCTCACGAGGCCGCTCCCAGGCGCCCGGAATATTGCCGCCGGTAGTACGACCGATAGCCGCCGTCTTTTTTAAGCGGCCGCCACCACGCCTCATGCCCGCGATACCAGTCCACGGTGCGCGCCAGCGCCGCGCCGAAGCCGTGCGCCGGGCGATAGCCGAGTTTTTTTAATTTGGAAAAATTGAGCGCATAGCGGCGGTCATGCCCCGGCCGGTCGGGCACGGGCTTAATCAGATCGCGGGGCTTCTCCATCAAGCCGCGCACGCGCTCGACGAGCTCACGGTTGGCGCAGGAATAGCCCCCGGCGACGTTGTAAATCTCGCCGGGCTTGCCGCGGCGCAAAATCAGATCCAGGGCTCGGACGTGATCGAGGACGTAGAGCCAGTCGCGCACTTGCCGGCCGTCGCCGTACAAGGGATACGGCTTGTCGTCAATCCAGTTGGTGATCATGAGCGGCAGGGCTTTTTCCGGAAACTGATAGGGCCCGAAATTATTGGAGGCGCGCGTCACGATGACGGGCAGGCCGTGGGTGACGAAGTAAGAGCGGGCCAGGAGGTCCCCCGCGGCCTTGGAGGCGGCGTAGGGGCTGTTGGGAAGAAGGCGGTCATCCTCTTTGGAGAGCCCGCGGGGCACGCTTCCATAAACCTCGTCCGTCCCGACGTGTACGAAGCGCTCGACCTTGTTCTTGAGCGCGGCGCGCAAAAGGACGTCCGTGCCGAGCACGTTCGTGCGCAAAAACGCGCCCGAATCCAGAATGGAGCGGTCCACGTGGGTTTCCGCCGCGAAATGGACCACGGCGTCGACGCCCGCCATCGAGCGGGCCACGACGGCCGGATCGGCGATGTCTCCCTTGATCCACCGGTACCGGGGATTATCGCGAACATCGGCCAGGTTGGCGGGGTTCCCGGCGTAAGTTCGAAGATCCAGGTTCGCCACTCGAACGCCGGGGTGCTCCGTCAGGGCGTGGCGGATGAAGTTCGATCCGATGAACCCCAGGCCGCCGGTGACCAGAAGCCTCATGCCGCGGCTTTTTCGGCCTCCGGGCGCCGCTTGAAGTAGGCACCCGTGAAGTACTCCCAAGTTCCGGCCAAGCCGTCGTCGAAGCCCACCAGAGGCCTGTAGCCTAGGAACTTCTTGGCCCGCGAGATGTCGGCGAAGGTCTTGCGGACGTCGCCCGCGCGCATGGGATGGTGCCGCCGCTCGAGCTTGCGGCCGCAGAGCTTCTCAATGACCCGGACCAAGTCCAGAAGCGAATAGGTCTTGCCGTTGGCGATGTTGTAGGTTTCGCCCACGCCTTTTTTGGTCTTGGCCGCCAATAAATTGGCGGAGACCACGTTCTTGATGTGGGTGAAGTCGCGGCGCTGCTTGCCGTCCCAGTGCACCTCCAGGGGCAGGCCCAAATAGGCCTGCTCCATGAACTTGGGGATGACCGCCGAATACTGCGACTCGGGGTCTTGGCGCGGCCCGAAGACGTTGAAGTAGCGCAGGCTCACGGTCTCAAGGCCGTAGAGCTTCGTGAACATGATGCAGTACTGTTCGCCCGCGAGCTTGGAGCAGGCGTAAGGGGAAACCGGCATGGGGCGGTACTCCTCTTTTTGCGGAAAACGCTTGGCGTCGCCGTAAACGGAGCTCGACGACGCATAGACCACGCGGCGGACCTTGGCCGCCTTGGCCGCCAGAAGCAGGTTGAGCGTGCCGGTGCTGTTGGAATCGTGGGATTCGGTCGGGCGGTCGACGGACTTGGGCACCGAGCGGATGGCGGCCTGGTGAATGACGACCTCGGCGCCTTCGACCGCGCGGCGGCAGTCCTCGGAGGAGCGCAAGTCGCCCCGCACGAACTCGACTTTATCCCTGAAAGAGGCCATGTGCTCTTCCTTGCCCGTGGACATGTTGTCGAGGACGCGGACTTTCTCTCCGCGCCGCACCAGCTCTTCCGCGATGTGCGAGCCGATGAACCCGGCCCCGCCCGTCACCAGCCAAAGCTTCGCTTCCTGCGCCATGAATTTCTCCCTCGATATTGTTCTACGGTCTTCCGATGCTATGGAATTCTATTTAATTTCCACGGCCCGCGCCACGCGCGGGCGGCGCCGGCCTGGCGGCCAAAATGATATCATGCCCCCGCGCCATGAAAGGAATTCTCCTGGCCGGCGGCAGCGGCACGCGGCTCTACCCGTTGACCACTGCCGTCTCCTAGCAGCTCCTGCCGGTCTACAACAAGCCCACCATCTATTATCCCCTGTCGATTTTGCTCATGGCGGGCCTGCGCGACATCCTCATCATCAGCACGCCGCAGGATTTGCCGCTTATCCAGAAGCTCTTGGGCGACGGCTCGCGGTTCGGCGTCTCGCTGTCTTATAAGGAACAACCCAACCCGGGAGGCATCGCGCAGGCTTTTGTCATTGGAGCGGACTTCATCGGCCAAGACCCCGTCTGCCTCATCTTAGGAGACAACATTTTTTACGGGCACGACCTGGCCCCCGCCCTGGAAAAAGCCGGCGCGCTCAAGAAAGGCGCGAAACTGTTCGCGTACCACGTGACCGATCCGGAGCGCTACGGCGTGGTGGAATTCGGGCCGAGCGGACGCGCCGTCAGCCTTGAGGAAAAACCCAAGCGCCCCAAATCGAATTGGGCGGTCACGGGGCTTTATTTCTACGACGCCGACGTCGCCGGCATCGCGCGCGGCTTAAAACCCTCGGCCCGCGGAGAGCTGGAGATTACGGACGTGAACCTGGCCTATCTGCGCCGCGGCGACTTGGACGTGCACCTTTTGGGCCGCGGGGTCGCCTGGCTCGACACCGGCACCTACGACTCGCTTCTGGCCTCCGCGCAATTCGTCCAGACGCTGGAAAAGCGCCAGGGCCTGCAGGTCGCCTGCATCGAGGAAATCGCCTTCCGCAAGGGCTTTATCGACTCCGCGCGGCTCTCGCGCTTGGCGGACAGCTACGGCAAGAGCGATTACGGCGATTATCTGAGGCAAGTCCTCAACGAGCCGCGAAAAGCCTGAGGTTTTGCCGGAATCGCGGCGCGCGAAGTCAGCGCGCTATCGCCCGGGCGCGATATCCGTCGCGCGCTGCGGGTACCACTCGGATTCCCAGTAATTCTCCCGCAGGGCCTGGGCCACGGCCTCGGGCGAGTGGCCCAGACGCAGAGACACGCTCACCCGCGCGACCTTGGCCCCGCCCGGCCGCCACATGAAGCCCGCCCGGCCGATGAAATCGTGCCAAAGCTTGACCACCTGGAGTTCTTTATCAAACAGCGAAAAGCGCCCGGCGCGGGAGATGCCGCCCGGGCTGCTTAGGCCCGCATAGAGCGCGCCCACGAAATGCCACCGGCCGCCGGGCGAAATCCAGCCGAAGCGCGCGTCCGTGTAGTATTCGTCGGCTTGCTGCAAATTGTAGCCTGCGCCGCCGGCCACGAACGCGCCCCGCGGGTCCCCCCACTGCGCATCCGCGACGAAAGACTGGTTGCCCGCGCCCGCCACGTATTGATCGCGCAGATCGACGCTCTCGAACAAGCCTGGAGAGTACGAGATGTCGCCCGTAATGGGCAGAACCCTCTGATGAAAAACCAGATTGTAGCCGCTCAACTGCTGCAGGTTATAGCCCGAGCCAAGGCTGGCCCAAACCTTTGGCGCCGGCCGGAAAGCGTCCTGCAGGGTAACAAGATTTTGCTCCAAGCCGTAGTCCGGCGCGGACTCGTCTACGGCGAACGATCCGGGCCTGGACCGAAACGTCATTGCGTGGATGGCGTCCCAGTAGCCGAACCGCGACTCCCAGCGCAGATCATTGGATACCGAGTAGCGATTGATGAGGGCGTCGGCGTAGAGGGGGCTGTTGGCCAAGGGGCTGCTGACGTAAACCTGCGTGGCGGGAGAGGTGAAGTTGTAGAGAGAATTGTTGAAGGGAACGAAGTACTTGTTGTAGTAGGCCGCGTTGTAGGACACCTGGGGGCGCAGGCTCAAGCCTCTGGCCAGATGAATGGCCTGCGTGCCCTGCCAGCCGACGCCGCCCGAGTGCTGGATGAAGCCCTGGCCTTGGGCGTAGGTGTTGTCCTGAAAACCGGAAAGCGTGTTGAGCCAAGGAAGCTTCCAGAGCGTGAAGGATCTGCTTTGGACGTCCACCCGCGGCGCGCTTTCGGAGACCTTTTGGAATCCGGTCCCTGCGGCGTTAGCCAAGTCCACGCGCGAGTAGCTTAGATGGGCCGTAAACGCGCCGGCCGCGTAAGTCATGGCGGCGCTGTTGTTGATTTCGCTGGTGAATGGATAGAGGCTCGCGCGGGCGTAGTCGTTGTTGAAGAGCGGATCGGACATGGCCTGGAGGCGGCCGTGAAAGCTCAGGCGTTTGGTCAGCGCTTGGTAGCGCTCGCCAAGAACCTCCCAGCGCTCTTGTCCGCCTAACGGGCGCAGATCGGGACTGCTTCTTTCGTTGATTTGGTAGCCGTAAACCGTTCCCCGCGAGTTCCGGCTTTCGTGGTGGTCGATTTCGCCGCCCGCGCCCGCGCCTTGCTGGCCGTAATAATCCGCATAGGCCTTGGTGTAGAAGGAGCGGTTCCAGCGGCTGGTAATCGTGTTATCAAGGAAATAGCCGTTGCGCTTGTCGTAGCCGGGCCGGGCTTTCCACTCAAAGAGCGAGAGTTCGGGGCCGGACTTAATCGATTTGTAAAAAAAAGGCGTGTAGAACAGGGGAACCGGGTGATAGCGGCCTAAATAGAACACGGCGTTGCGCGCAAGCAGGTAGTGGCCCGGAACGACGGTCAGATGGCTCGTGTAGAAGTAGTAGTGGGGGTGCGGATAGATGTTGCAGCTGGTCAGGTGCGCATGGTAATAATCGATGGATCGGTCGGCGCGGATGACGCCCTCGCGCGCATGAACGCGCCAATTTCCGCTTCCCGCCGCCGCCTGGTCCATGACCGCTTGGCGCGATGCAAAATTAAAGGAGCCTCCGGTCCCGGAAACCGCGCTCCAGGTGTCGGAGACGATAAAAAACCCCCGGGCCGTGCCGCGCTCGGTCTCGGGATTGATCCACAGATCATCCGCCTTCAAGGTCCAGCTCGACTGCCGCACGATCGCGCGGCCCTGTAGATGGATGAGCGCGGTCGCGCTGGAGTAGTCCATGTGGTCGGCGGAGAACGTCAGCGTGATGGTCGCGCTCGAGGCCGCGGGCGCCGGCGGCAGCGGATAATCCGTTTCCGCCGAGCGCGCGGGCGCGGCCAAAAATATCGCAAGAAGCGCCGCGATCACCGGGCCCCTCCGGAACGGTGGCCGCCCAAGGCGCGCGCCGCGCGCGCGGCCAGGTAGAACGATCCGCAAACGACGGCCGTTTTGGGCGCTCCCTTCTCGCGCAGCCACGCGCGCACGGCCGCCGGCGCGCCGGACGCCGTACGCACGCGCGCGTCCGGAGCCGCCTCGCGAATTATCCGAGCCAACTTGGCGGCCGGCAGGGCGCGGGAACTCGGCGGCGGGCAAGCTGCGACGTCCCTTAAAAGCGGCGCCAGCTCCTCCGCGATGGCGCGCGCGTCCTTGTCGCGCATCACGCCCATGATCCAGCGGGACGGTCCGTTCGCCCAAGGCGAGGCCTTCCAAGTCGCGGCCAGCCCCCGCGCGGCCTCCGGGTTGTGCGCGCCGTCCAGGACAATCGTCCTGCGGCCTCTTTTCTTCACTTCGAAGCGCAAGGGCCAGCGCGTCCGGCGCAAACCTTCGCGCCACGCTCTTTCCGGCACCGGAAGTTCTTCTCGAACAGCGTCAATGGCCGCGCGGGCCAAGGCCGCGTTTAAGCCCTGCTTGACGCCAAGAATCCCGACCACGACTCGCCGACCCGACCCGCTCTTGAAGTCTTGGGCATTGTCCCGCCAGCGCACGCCCGCGCTCCGCCAAGGCCGCGAAACGACGCGCAAAGGCGCGCGCACTCGCACGGCGCGGCGGCGCACGGCCCGCATCGCCCCGGGCGGCAGCCGCGGACAAACGATCGGGCGTCCGCGTTTGATGATGCCGGCCTTTTCCCGCGCGATTTGGCCCAGCGTGGAGCCCAAAAAATCCATATGATCGAAATCAATGGAAGAGATGACGCAGACCGACGGCCTGCGCACGACGTTGGTGGCGTCGAGCCGGCCGCCCAAGCCGGTCTCCAGAACCGCGGCGCGGACTCCGGCTCGGCGAAAATGCCAGAACGCCGCGCACGTGAGCAGCTCGAAGTAGGTCAGCCTCGTGCGGGCTTTTTTCTCCGCCGATAGGACGACCGCCAGCGCCACGCCGAAGCTTTTAGGCGAAATCATCCGTCCGCCGACTTGGATGCGTTCGCGGACGCTCCAGAGGTGCGGCGAGAGGTAGAGGCCCGTCTCGTAGCCGGCGCGGCGCAGGACGCTCTCAAGCATCGCGCAGACCGAGCCCTTGCCGTTTGTCCCGGCGACGTGAAGGGACGAGTAGGCCTCTTGGGGATTGCCGAGAATCCTCAGAACCCGGCGGACGCGCGCCAAGCCCAATTCAACGCGGGTTTCCCGCCGGGCCTCCAATGTTTTCAAGGCCGCGGAATAGCTCACCGGGCGCATTATAATGCGCCCGGTGCCGGCGGCAAGGTTCCGTTTTTAAAAATATTTTCCGCTTCCGCAGGCATTCCGAGGCTAATTCTACCTTTTAGGCGTTTGTCCGGGTCGCGCGCGCGCCCAAGCGCCGGAGATTGGCCTCCAGGCGCTCGTAGCC
>JAGWJU010000317.1 GCA_028865585.1 Elusimicrobiota bacterium
GGCGCCCTGGGCCGCAAGGCCGGGCGCGGCTTCTACATATATAAGGAAGGAAAAGCCGCGGGGGAAAACCCGGAAGCCGCGGCGCTCTTGCCCGAGAGCCGGGCTTTGAAGCCGGACGCCGCGTGGGAGCGCGTCATAGGCTCGGTCATCGCGGAAGCAGAGCGCGCCTTCGCCGAAGGGGTGGCCTCCAAGGCGGACATCGACACGGCGGTCAAGTTGGCCATGAATTTCCCGAGGGGGCCGTTTGAATGGCGCCAAAAAAGCGCGGTAGAAAAAATTTGAATGCAGAAACTTTGGGCGATCTCCTGCGCCGAAAGCCGGAGATTATCCACGTGCTGGACAGGTACGGGATTAACTTTTGCGCGTCCTGCTATCTGACTCTTTTCTCGCCCATCGAAGACGTCCCCGGCTTTCACGCAGTCACGGATAGAAAAAAGTTTCTGGCCGACCTGCGCCGCGCAGCCGCTGAATAATCATCCGCCCGGATGCATCCGGGCATGGCGGCGCATCATGCAGTCGTCGGAAACCACCAGCAGTCCCGCTTGGCGCGCCAGGCCCTCTCCTTCCGGATGCGTGATTGCGTCCTGCAGCCAAAGGGCTTTAGCCTTGACCCTAACGGCATCCTTGATGATGGGAAGAACTTCTTCGGGACGGCGGAAGACCTCCACCACGTCCACTGCTTCCGGAATCTCGGACAAATTGGGGTAGCATTTCTCCCCCAGAATTTCCTTGTGGCCCGGGTTGACCGGGATGATCCGGTAGCCGCGCTCCTTGAGGTAGGCCGCAACGTAGTGGCTGGGGCGCTCGGGCTTGGGGGAACAGCCCACGACCGCGATGGTCTTCATTGTGAAAATTTTGCGTATGACATCGTCTCCGCCACGGTTTGGGGGCGGGAGTCGGCAGCCGGGGTTTTGATCGTCCATGTCAGTCCTCCTTGATGATGGCCGGGCGTCGCAGCGCCCACGAGAATTTGGGAATAAGCTCCGTCGCGAGGATGCCCGCGATGACCAGCGCGGCGCCCAGAATCTGCCTGGGAGCGAGGCGTTCACCATAAAAGAGATAAGAAAACATCCAGGCGAAGACAGGTTCCAGGGCCATAAGCAGAACGGCGGTCGTGGCCGGAAGAATCTCCTGCGCGTAAGACTGGGCGGTGAAGGCCAGGGAGGTCCCCAAGACCGCGGTTATGCCGAGGGCGAGGGCGACTGTTGGGCTCCATGCGAGCCTGGCGATTTCGAAGATCGGACCCGTGCAGACCATCAGCAGCGCGGCCGCGCCGACTTGGACGAGCCCCATGTACTCATATCGAACGCTTCGGGCGTATTTGGCCAGAACAACGATTTGCAGGGCGAAGAAAAAGGCGCCGATAAGCGTCAAATAATCGCCGCGGCCCATCCCGGAGAATAAGGCGTTGAGCGCCGCGCGCCGCGGCAGGGTCAAGAGAGCGAGTCCGGCGAGCGCCGCGGCCGATCCGAGGAACGCGCTCGGGCTCGGGGGGGCGCCGTCTTCGGCGCGCAAAGAAGGGAAAAGAAGCAGGACCGGGACCAGGGCGACGGCTAATCCCGTGATGAAGGCGGATTTGGACGGAGTGGTCAGCCGCAAGCCCTCCGTTTGGAATTGGTAGCCCAAGCCAAGGCAAAAGCCGACTAAAGAGCCGCGGACTAGGGTCCGGCGGTCGATTGTCCGCAGCTGTTTCCAGTAAACGACGGCAAGGACCAAGAAAGCCAGCGCCATGCGCAGAAAGTTGAATAGGAGTGGAGAGATGCCGGCCAGCGCATCTTTGACGAGGACAAAGGTCGAACCCCAGACCAAGACGACGCCCAGGAGAACCATGTGAGCCAGCAGGTTCGAGGAGCGATCCTTCATGACCTTATTATAAACCCTTTTGATATGATGGCGTTATGGAGTTTTGGATTCCGAACGCGCTCGTATTCGTCATTCTGGCCGTCGAGCTGCTGACTATGAACCGGCGCGAGGGGACCGTGCGCAAGGACGCCTTCTCCTACCAGATCGCGGCCGCCGGATTCTTCGTCGGCTACTTTTCCGCCTTCGCGCTGCGTCGGCGTCCGCCGCTTCTGGGATCGTGGGCCGTGCTCGCC
>JAGWJU010000318.1 GCA_028865585.1 Elusimicrobiota bacterium
TGGGCCATGAATCCCGAGCACGGATTTTTCGGCGTGGCGCCCGGAACCAACTCGCGCACCAATCCGCACGCCATGGACACGGTGCGCAAGAACACGATTTTCACCAACACGCTCCTGGGAAAGGACGGCTCGGTCTGGTGGGAAGATGGAGACGGCGAACCCCCGGCCGAGGGCTGGGACTGGATGGGTAAGCCATGGACGCCCGGCCAAAAGGACGCCGAAGGTAAACCAATCAAGGGCGCGCACCCCAACAGCCGCTTCACCGCGCCCGCCGGGCAGTGCCCGTCCATCTCGAAACACTGGGAAGATCCGAAGGGCGTTCCCATTTCCGCCATTATTTTCGGAGGACGCCGCCAGCACTTGGCGCCCCTGGTCTATCAGTCCTTTGACTGGGCGCACGGCGTCTTCGTCGGCGCCAGCATGGCTTCGGAAAGGACAGCCGCCCAAGTCGGGAAACTGGGAGAGGTGCGCCGCGATCCCATGGCCATGCTGCCATTCTGCGGCTACAACATGGCCGACTACTTCGGCCATTGGCTTGAGATGGGCCGCGCGATTCCCAATCCGCCCAAGATTTTCCACGTCAACTGGTTCCGAAAGGACGAGAACGGCAAATTCCTCTGGCCGGGCTACGGCGAAAACCTGCGGGTGCTTGAGTGGATTCTCGGCCGCTGCAAAGGCCAAGGCAAGGCCCAGAAGACGCCCATCGGCCACGTGCCCGCGGCGGACGCCCTGGATTTGGCCGGCCTGAAGCTTTCTCCCAAGGCCTTGGAGCAGCTGCTTGACGTGCGTCCCGAGGATTGGGACCAGGAGCTCGACGGCATCGAAGGCTTCTTCCGCCGCTTCGACGAGCACATGCCCCAGGAGATGTGGAGCCAGTTCCAGAACCTCAAGAGCCGCCTCAAGCCCCCGGTCCACGCCTAACGCGCCGGCTCTCCAGATGCCGACCTAAGCCGCTTCTGGAACTCCTTTCAATTCGGGGGCCAATCCTTCCTCCCGGTCGCTCAAACAGGCTTTAAGTCGAGCAAAAACCGCCGCCGCGGCCACGGCGCAGCCCCCAATCATCATCCAATAGGGGCAAGGAACCGCTTTGCCCCATCGCGCCAGCCCGAACCCGCCGATCCAGGGGCCAATCGCCCAACCGATCTGGCGGAAGAATCGCAAGGCGCCCAGATAGGTGCCGCGGGTCTCTTCCGAAGCCAGATTGGCGGCGACGGCGTTCAAGGCTGGGCTGACCGAAATCTCGCCGAAGGTGACGACCGCGACCGCCGCGGCGACCATTCCGGGGTGGACAATCATGGCTAAGGACGCGTAGCCCAGAGCGTAGAGAAGGCATCCGCCGCACAAAAACAGACTCAGCTTCACGCCGCGTCCAAAGTGCGAAACGGGGATTTGAAACAGGACCACGATGGCGCCATTAAGGGAAAAGAGCAGGCCCACCTGCTCCGCGCTCATGCGCAGGAAATCCACCGCATACAAGGACAACGGCGTGACCAGCTGCGACATGACCGTCCCGATGAGAATCGTTCCCGCGCCTAAAATCCAAAGCCGCGCATCTCCGGCGGCCCTGGCGAGGCCCGCTTCGCCGGAGTTCGGCGCCGCGCTTTTGACCGGATGGGATTCCGGGAGCAAGGCCGCGAGAAGAAGGAGGCACGCCGCGTAAACGGCCGCGGCCCAGAAAAAAAGCTCGGCGTAGCCGGCGCCGTTCATCAAAAATCCGCCCAGCACCGGGCCCAAGGCCCACCCCAGGTTGCCGCCCGTGCGTATCCAACTGAAGGCCTGCAGGCGTTCGTCCTCAGAAAACCAGTCCGATATCCAGGCGTCCGAGGAGGCGTCGAAAAAGCCGCCCGCGAAACTGCCGGCGAAATGCAGCGCCGCCAGAACCGCGAATCCGGCGGCCCCACGGACGGCGAAGGCCAGCGCCAAAATGAACAGCGCCCGGGCCCCGACCCCTCCCAGCATCACCGGCCGCCGGCCCATTTTATCCGCGGCTCGGCCGCCCAAAATCTGCGCCATCGCGGAAATAAGCAAGCTGGCCGCCATAGCGGTGCCGATGAGCTCAAGGGAAAAACTCCGCTGCCGGCTCAAATAAACCGCGA
>JAGWJU010000319.1 GCA_028865585.1 Elusimicrobiota bacterium
CACGCCGTCCCTGGAGGCTTGGCGGATGGCGCGCCAGGGCGCCGTCGATTTCCTGGACATGCCCGAGCGCGTGTCCTCCTCGGCGCGTCCCAAGGTCTCCGTCGCGCCTATCCCCGCGGGCCAAGCGCTGTCCCAGGAGCTCGTCGAGCGGATCAAAATCCGGCTGGCCCGGCGCGAGCAGTCGATTCTGCTCGTGAACCGCCGGGGGTTCTCGACCGTGCTTTTGTGCCCCAAATGCGGATGGGTCGCGCGCTGCCCGTCCTGCGGCGTCGCGCAGATCCAGCACGAGGCCGCTCCGGATTCGGGCGCGCTTTTCGAGCTGCGCTGCCATCATTGCTCCCATCGCGAGAGCTCTCCGGCGCTCTGCCCCCGCTGCAAGACCCAGGGCCTTCGTGCGGCCGGCGTGGGCACGCAGAAGGTCATGGCCGAACTGCGGCGCGTTCTTCCCGGCGCGAGGGTTCTGCGCATGGACCAGGATACGCTGCGCGCGAAAGAAGAAAGGATATACGATCGCTTTTTGGCCGGCGAAGCGGACATTCTCATCGGCACCAAGCTCGTGGCCAAGAGCTTTCATTTTCCGAACGTCACTCTGGTCGGCGTCATCGACGCGGATTCGATGCTTCACATGCCCGATTTCCGCGCCTCCGAGCGCGCGATGCAGCTTTTGGCCCAGGTCAGCGGCCGCTCGGGCCGCGCGGGCAAGGAAGGCGAGGTGGTGCTGCAGAGCTTGAAGCCCGAGCACGAGGCGGTGGCCAAGACCATCGATGGAGACTATGCCGCCTTCGCGGACGCGGAGCTTTCCTCCCGCCGGCATCTCGGCTATCCCCCCCACACGACCTTGATTCGTCTTGTTTGGAGCGGAAAATCGGAGGAGACGGTCTTGGGCGCCGCGGAGAAGACCGCGGAGGAACTGCGCGCCAAACTGAGCCAAGCGGGGCACGAGATCACGGGGCCGGCGCCCGCGGTGGTGCGCATGACCGAAGGCAAGCCGCGCTACCATCTGCTCATCAAGACTCCGGAGCTTGGAGAAATCGAGCGCGCCGTCTCGGCCGTGCGCGCCTGCGCGGTGCCTTCGGGCGTCAAACGCACCATCAACGTCGATCCCTACGATTTGTTTTAGGCCGGCGCGCGCCGGCGAAGGAGGTCGGGCATGGACTTGGGGTTGAAAGGGAAAGTCGCGGTCGTCTTGGGTGCCAGCGCCGGCATCGGGCGGGGCTGCGCCGAGGCATTGGCCGAGGAAGGAGCGCTTCTGGCCGTGTGCGGCCGCCGTCGCGCTGAAATCGACCGCGCGGGCGCTGAATTTTCCAAGAAGACCCAGGTTTTGGCCGAGGCGTGCGACGTGACCGACTCGGCCGACATGGCGCGCTTTCTGGCCGCGGCGCAAAAACGATTCGGGCGCCTCGACATCTTAATCAACAACTGCGGCGGGCCCAAACCCGGAGCCTTCGGGAGTCCGCTGACGGACGAGGACTGGGCCGAGGCCTTCGAGCGCTGCCTGATGCAGGTGGTGCGCTGGACCAAGGCCGTGGCGCCCGGCATGGCCGAGCGCGGCTGGGGCCGCGTGGTCAACATCGTGTCCACGTCGGTCAAGGAGCCCATCGACGGGCTTTTGCTCTCGAGCTCCCTGCGGCCGGGCGTGCTGGGATTTTCTAAGACCGCCGCGCGCGAACTGGCGGCGCAAAACGTGCTTATTAACTCGATTCTGCCCGGCTCCATCCTGACCGAGCGCACGCGCGAGCTCGCGGCGGAGCGCTCGAAGACCTTGGGCATCAGCGAGGAAGCTTTCCTCAAGAAAAAGGCCGAAGCGGTGCCCATGGGGCGCATGGGCACGCCGCGGGAAATCGGCGACGTGGCGGCCTTTTTGTGTTCGGAGCGGGCGTCCTACGTGACGGGCGCGGTCTTTACGGTGGACGGCGGACTCCTGCGCTCCATTTGATAAAATAGCCGCAAGGAAAATGATGAAGACTGCGCCGGAATCCCTCGAGACATTAAAGCGCGGATGCGTCTCGCTGGTGAGCGAGGACGAGCTCAGGAAAAAGCTCGCGCTCGGGCGGCCCCTGCGCGTCAAACTAGGCGTCGATCCGACATCGCCCGA
>JAGWJU010000320.1 GCA_028865585.1 Elusimicrobiota bacterium
CGGTGGTTCTTGCCGCCGCCGCAGCGCACGGCGTATTTTTCCAGCTCCCGCCAGCCGGGCAGGGTCTTGCGCGTGTCGTAGATCTGGGCCCGCGTCCCTAGGGTCTCTTGGACGTAGCGGGCGCTCAGCGTGGCGACGCCGGAGAGATGCTGAAGGAAGTTCAGGGCCGTCCTTTCCGCAGTCAAGAGCTCGGGCCCGCCGGAAACTTCCAGAATCGTCTGTCCGGGCTTGACCGCGCGTCCATCCGGCGTTTTGACGCGCACCCGGCAGCGTCGGGAAAGAGCCGAGAAAACTTCTTTTGCTATTTCGGCGCCGCACACCACGCCTGGGGCCTTGGCGATGATTTTTCCGTTAAGCCGCGCGGTCGGGGGGACGAAAAAATGAGTGGTCACGTCGCCGCGCTCGCGCAAATCCTCGCGCAGGGCGGCGCGGATTAAATTCTTGACGTTCATTCGGCGGTTTTGACGGCCGACATGGAGCGGAGCTCGAAGAGTTGGTCGCGCAAGGCGGCGGCGGTCTCGAAATCCAGGTTCTCGGCGGCTTCTTTCATGCGCGACGCGATCTCCTCCATAAGAACGGGCACATCCCTGGCGGAAAGGGGCTTGGCCGTTTCCCGGAGCATGGCCAGCCCTTCCCGCTTGGACGTGGTCTGGAATTCTTCCAAATCCGCCACGGCCTTGACCACGCTTTTGGGGGTGATTTTATGTTTTTTGTTATAGGCTTCCTGTTTGACGCGGCGGCGCTCCATCTCCGCGAGCGCGTTGCGCATGGAGCCGGTAATCTCGTCCGCGTAGAACACGACCTCTCCGCCGACGTTTCTGGCGGCGCGGCCGGAAATCTGGATGAGCGTCGTCTCGGAGCGCAGGTAGCCCTCGTGGTCTGCGCCTAGGACCGCGACCAAGGAGACCTCGGGCAAGTCCAAGCCCTCGCGCAGGAGGTTGATGCCCACGAGCACGTCGAATTTGCCCGAGCGCAGGTCGCGCAGGATTTCGATGCGTTCCAGGGGCTCGACGTCCGAGTGCAGATACCTCACGCGCAGGCCTTTTGAGGCCAGGAAGGAGGCCAGATCCTCGGCGGTCTTCTTGGTAAGCGTCGTAACGAGGACGCGCTCCTTTTTTTCGATGCGCGTGCGGATGCGTCCCATCAGGTCGTCCAACTGGCCTTCGCTGGGGCGCACGATGACTTGAGGATCGACCAAGCCCGTGGGGCGGATGATCTGCTCGACGATCTCGCCTTTCGACTTCTGCAGCTCGTAGGGCCCCGGGGTCGCGGAGACAAACACGGTCTGGCCGGCCAGCGCCTCGAATTCGTGAAATTTGAGCGGGCGGTTGTCGAGCGCGGAGGGCAGGCGGAAGCCGAAATCGACCAAAGTCTGCTTGCGCGAACGGTCTCCCTCGTACATGCCGCGGATCTGCGGCACGGCGATGTGCGACTCATCGATGAGGAGCAAATAGTCCTTGGGGAAAAAGTCGATGAGGCAGTTGGGCCGCTCGCCGGCCGGCCGGCCCGAGAGGTGGCGGGAGTAGTTCTCGATGCCGTGGCAGAAGCCCATCTCGCGCAGCATCTCCAGGTCGTAGCGCGTGCGCTGCTCAAGGCGCTGGGCCTCAAGAAGCTGTCCCCGGGCTTTAAGCTCCGCGGTCCTCTCCGCGAGCTCCTTGGTAATGGCGGCGACGGCCCGCTCGCGCTCGTCCCCGGGCGTGACGAAATGCTTGGCCGGATAAATCCATTCCCGTTCGAGGGTTTTGAGCTTTGCCCCGGTGAGGGGATCGAACTCGATGATGGACTCGACGCCCCCGTCGCCGATGGAAATCCGCAGAGCCGTCTCCATGTAGGCGGGAAAGACGTCGACCATGCCGCCCTTGACCCTAAACTTTCCGCGCGTGAACTCGGTTTCGTTCCGTTCGTAGTAGATGGCGACGAGGCGCTTAAGCAGATCTCCGCGTGAGATGCGCAGCCCCTTGGCCAAGGGGATGGAACTTTCCTTATAGCTTTCCGGCGATCCGATGTTGTAGATGCAGG
This sequence comes from Elusimicrobiota bacterium, assembly GCA_028865585.1. Taxonomy (GTDB): domain Bacteria; phylum Elusimicrobiota; class Elusimicrobia; order UBA1565; family UBA9628; genus JAGWJU01. Next base: position 2,020 of record JAGWJU010000320.1, read on the forward strand.
AGACCGAGGCGACCACGATCACATCGCGGCGGGAGAGAAGCGAGCTCGTCGCCTTCAAGCGCAGCCGGTCGAT
>JAGWJU010000321.1 GCA_028865585.1 Elusimicrobiota bacterium
ATGAGCGGCTTGGGCTCATTGGGAAGCTTGACGGCCATGGCTTGGGGAATGGCCTTAGGCAGGGAGGGCAGCGCGAGCTTCAAGAAATTCCACGTCGTGGGCTTGACGGGGGGCGCCACGGTCCGCGCGTTGGGGCTCTGCGGCGACTGGATGAGGAGCGCCACGTTGGAGATGATCTTGGGCTGCTGGGGCTGGTGGGCGCGGGAGTAAAGAAAAAGCGCCAGGGCCCCGGCGTGCAGGCCCACGGACAATGCGACGGCGACGGGCATTCGTGGCGAGTTCACTCAAAAAACCGCTTTACTTTTTTTCCTCGGTCTCGATGGTCAAAGACAGCGCGCCCGCGTCCTTGGCTCGAGCCATCAAATCCGTCAGGCGCCCCTCCAGCGCGTCCTTGTCGGCGCGCAGGATGACGAGCTTGGACGAGCTTTCGGCGAGCTTCAAGCGCAGCGCGGTCTCCAGGGACGCGTCGTCCGGGTAAACTTGGTAGTTGAGCGCGGTCCGGCCGTCCTTGGCCAAAGTGATGGTTAGTTTGTCGCCCTCGTCGCCCTTCTTGCCGTGGGCGCGGGGCAACTCGACTTTGAGCGGCGGCGTGGACATGAGGGGCGCCGTCACCATGAAGATGATGACGAGCACCAGGCAGACGTCGACTAAAGGGGTGACGTTGATGCCTGCGACGATTTCGTCGTCGTCGGTCTGCGTGCCGGCCATGGCCTAGCTCTTGCCCCGGCGGCGCGGCGGCGCGGCGGCGTTTTTCAGGATAGCCAGCTTGGCCGCCCCGGCCTGCTGGGCCGTGTCCAAAATCGAGACGACTTGGCCCACGTGGTTGCCGTCGTCCGCCGAGACGATGACCATGCGGTCCTTGGACTTCAACAGGGCCCGGGCGATGGCGGGCTCGAGACTTTGCGGGTTGACCTGCCGGCCGTTGACGGTGAGCTCGCCGGAGATCGACAGGCGCACGCGCACGTTCTGGCTGGCCGCGACCTTGCCTTTGGCCGCGCCCGCGCGCGATTCCATGACCTTGATGCCCACGACCATGGCGAATGGCGCGATGGTCATGAAGATGATGACGAGCACGAGGCAGACGTCGACCAGGGGCGTGACGTTGATGGCCGTGATGGGCTCTTCGCCCTTGGCCCCGGCGCCGATGGCCATTTATTTGGCTCCGAGCATCACCACCAGGCGGGTCGAGGCGACTTCCATTTCAGTCGAAGCGGCTTTGACTCGGCGCATGAAGTAGTTGTAGAAGACCACGGCGGGAATCGCCACGACCAAGCCGCCGGCGGTGGCGACCAGGGCTTCGGCGATGCCTTTAGCGACGACCGTCGGCCCGCCGGTACCGGCCAAGGCGAGGGATTGGAACGCGTCGATGATGCCCACGACCGTGCCGAAGAGGCCGATGAAGGGCGCGATGTTGCCGAGGGTTCCCAGCACCGCCAGAAAGCGCTCGAGCTTCATGCGCTCCTCAAGGCGCTTGGTGGCCAGAAGCTCCTCCATGTCGCGCCGGGTCTGTCCCGCGCAAGCCAGGCCGTAGCCCACGACTTGGGCCACGACGGAAGGCTGCTTCTGACAGTAGTCCCGCGCCTGCTGGGCCTGGCCGGCGTCGAGGTGCTTGCGCACGCGGGCCAGGATTTCGTCGCCCTTGTCGGCCGTGGCCGTGCGGAAATAGAGCCAGCGCTCGATGATGAAGACGATGGAGAGAATCGAGCAGAAGAAAAGGATGGCCAGCGTGTAGTCGTGCTTAATTGCGGTCAAGACGTTGATTGAGTTCATGCCTGAAGTGTCCTCCTGTTTATTGTCCCGCGGCCGCGCGCTTGGCGCCGCCGCCCTTCTTATTCTTGGAGCCATGGACGGCCGGAACGGACGCCGGGGCGTCTTCAAGCTTCCGCAACGCCTTGGCGCGCGCCGCGGCCTGCTCGGCCAAGGGCTTGCCCGCGCTCAGGGCCAAGTCGTCGTAGACGCTGATGGCTTTGGCGTCGCTTCCGGTTTTTTCGTAGGCTTGTGCCAAATTGATGAGGGCTTGGAGCCGGAACGGGCTGTTCGCGGGCTTGGCGGCGCGCATCTCCTCCCAGGCGCTTAACGCCTCGTCCGGAC
>JAGWJU010000322.1 GCA_028865585.1 Elusimicrobiota bacterium
CTCGCGGTAATCCTCGGCGTCCCAGCACACCGCGTCGGCCGTTTTGCCCGGCTCAAGCGAGCCTCGGGTTTTCTGCAGTCCCAAGGCGCAGGCCCCATTGATTGTAGCCGCGACCCAGGTCTCGGCCGGAGTCATTTTCATCTGCGTGCAGGCGATGGACATAATCTGCCGCATGTCCCAGCACGGACAGGTGCCGGGGTTGAAATCCGTTGCCAGAGCCACCGCCGCGCCGCGGCCAATGAGCTTGCGGGCGGGCGGGTAGGCCGCGCCCAGAAAATAGTTCGAGCCCGGAACCAGGGCCGCGACCGTCGGGCCGGATAAAAGCGCCTCGATATCCGCGTCGGAAGCATGGTCCAAATGATCGACGGAAACGGCGCCAAGGCCCGCCGCCAACGCCGAAGCCCCGGTGCGCGAAAGCTGCTCCGCGTGGATCTTGAGCCCGAAGCCCGCCCGGGACGCGGATTCCAGGATTCGCCGGGCCTGCCCCGGCGTAAAATAGCCCTCGTTACAGAAGACGTCGGCGAAGCGCGCGAGATTCTCCCGCGCGACGGCGGGAAGCATCTCCCCCACGACACGCTCCACGTACTCGTCCCTGCGCCCGGCCATCTCGGCCGGCAGCGCGTGTGCGCCCAGGAAAGTCGGAACAAGATCAAGAGGCGTGCGCCCGGCGGCTTTTTTGAGAGCGCGCAGCATCTTAAGCTCGGAGGAAAGCTCGAGTCCGTAGCCGGACTTAACCTCCAGCGTGGTAGTCCCGCAAGCCAGGAATTTCTCGGCGCGCGCGGCAAGGAGATCGGCCAACGTGTTTTCGACGCCGCTCCGCACGCCGTCAACGGAGGACAGGATTCCCCCGCCCGCCGCCGCGATCTGCTCGTAGCTCCGGCCCGAGGAACGGGCCTCAAAATCCGCCAGACGGGGGCCCGCGAAAAGCGCGTGGGAATGGCTGTCCACGAAGCCCGGAGACACCACGCGTCCGCCGGCGTCTACGCTCCGCGCCTGGGCGGCCCCTTCCGCGCGCAGGACCGATTCCTCGCGGCCCGCGGCCAAGACGACCCCCTCCTCGATAAGAAGCGCTCCGCCGCGAATGAGCCCCAAGGAGCCCATCCATTTGCCGCGCCGCGGCTCATCAGGCCCGGCCATGGTCAAAAGCTGGCCGATGCCGCGAATCAGGGTTTTCACGGTGGTATTCTACAAAACGCGGAGCCCCGGCTTTCCCGCACCGCGCGACGGCCCAGAGGACGTTTGAAATCTGGGCCCAATGACTTGCGCCGCCTGGGACCTTTAGCCCGCGCGTCCCATCGCAGGCATTAAGTATCGTCTCGGCATGAAACGAATCTATTTTCTCGCCGCAGCCGCCGCTCTCTTCTTCCAAGGCCATGCCGTTCGAGCCGCCGTGGAGGAAGCGTCCGAACCGTCCTTTGAAGCGCCTCTCCGAATCGCCGCCGTTCCCGATTTTTCCGCGATGAACCTGCAGTTAGGCGGAGAAGCCATTATCCCCGCGGCTCTAGGCGGCGGCGCCGCGCTTTCCGGCATCCTTCAGAGCGCGAACGCGGACGCCCCTTGGCGCTCGCTTCACAAAATCACGAAGGCCAGCTTCGCCCATGCCCTGATCACCGGCGCCCCGGAAGACCCCGCGGCGAGGCGGCCATCCCGGGCGCCTGGTTTTACCGGCTCCAAAACTGCCGGCCCCAGGAATGCCTCGGCCGATCCCCTGCAGCAGCTTTCCAGCGAATCGAAACAAGACGCGGCGGCGGGTCGCGGTGAAAACTCCGCGGAAAGCGCGGCCGCGCAGGCCGGCGCCGCTTTCGACGGCATTCCCAGCGGCACCTTCGATCCGCGCGTCCGATGGTCCCTTCTGACCACCTGGTCCAAGGAGGCCATCGGGCCCAGCCTCTTCAATGACATTGAGCATCCCGACACGCGTCAGGTCGACGCGGCCGTCTTCGACTTCACCAATTTCCGAGTCGGCGAAAAGCGCATCGCCGACGTCCTCCAGCAGCTTAAAGCCAGGCCCGGCTCCCGATTGCGCGTGGTCGCGGGCTACGATCAGGCAATGCACAACGAAAATTCCCTGTGGCC
>JAGWJU010000323.1 GCA_028865585.1 Elusimicrobiota bacterium
CTTGGCCGTCTGCGGCAGCACCTGATTCTTGATGATGTCGGCCTTGGCCGCGGTCGTGTAGCCCGTGAACTCGACGATTTCCATGCGGTCGCGCAGGGCCGGAGGAATGCCGGAGATGTCGTTGGCCGTCACGATGAAAAGCACGTTGGACAAGTCGTAAGGCACTTCCATGTAGTGATCCTGAAAGGTGCCGTTTTGCTCGGGATCGAGGACCTCGAGAAAGGCCGGCTGGGCGCTGCCGCGGCCGGAGTCCTGCGGCATCTTGTCGACCTCGTCGAGCAGCATGACCGGGTTGTTGACCCCGGCCTGCTTCATGCGCCGGATGATGGAGCCCGGCTGGGAGCCCAAATACGTCCGGTTGTGGCCCCGGATGTTGGTCTCGTCCGCGACGCCGCCCAAGGAAAAGCGCACGAACTTGCGCCCCATGGCTTGGGCGATGGCCTCGGCGATGGAAGTCTTGCCCACGCCCGGCGGGCCGATGAAGAGCAGGATGCCGCCGCCGTTGGACTTGGTGCGCTTGCGCACGGTCAGGAACTCCAGAATGCGCTTCTTGACGCCCTCAAGGCCAGAGTGATCCCGGTCCATGATCTTTTTGGCCTCGGCCAAATCGTAGCGGTCCGTGGTGTGCCGCGACCAGGGCACCGCCGTCAGCCAGGAGAGGTAGGTCTTGATTTTTTGGGCCTCGGAGTCGCGCGGGTTCATCCCGCTCATGTTCGCCATCTCGCGCAGCGCGACGAGCTCGACGGCCTGGGGCATGCCGGAAGTCTCTATTTTCTCAAGGAGGGCGGACTGCTCTTCGGCCTGCTTCTTGAAAATCGCCTTGGCGCCGGGCTCTTGCGCGAACAGGGCGGACTTCTTGAGAACTTCGACATGGTTAAAAAGCTGTTCGCGCAGCTGCCGGAGTTCTTCCGAGTTTTGATCATCCCCGGACTCGGCGCTTACGCTGTGGCCGGGCAAAGTCAGGATGGGGCGCCCATTGCGGCCCATGCGGGTGCCGTCGAACTCGCTGGCCGCCGCCATGTCTCCCTGGTCCGCGCCGCCCTTTTCGGCGGCGGCCGACATCCCCTCCAGCTCCGAGACGACGGCCTCGGCCTTCGCCGCGCGCCCTCCCGGCGCCACGGCGCTGGGTCTCACGACGATGTCGCTTTGCGTCATCTCTGACTCGAACGGAACGGCGGCCGCGCTGACTCTCTTAAAATTCTGCGCCGTCACTCTGGTATCGCTGCGAGGAGTTTGGACCGCGGACACGGCGGCCGTTGGAAGTTCCGAGGACCCCAGCAAAGCCTCCGCGGAGAGCGCGGGCAAAACGGCATGGGGAAGCCGAACGTTCAAGGCGCCCGGCTGAAGCGGCGAAACGGAGGGAAGGGAAAGAAAGCCCATGCTCATGCCGACCGCCGCCGGAACGGTCTCCACGGCGTCGGCCCCGGCGGGCGCGGCCTCCTCGGTCTGCGCCCAAGACACCGCGGGCGCGCACAGCGGCCATACCGCAATCGCAATCGCGGCCAACGCCGCCGTAGAAAACTTAGCCTGTCTCATTCTCCGCTCCTTGCCGAACAATTCTGCCGAGGGCCGCGCTCGGCGGCTCCGTGTTGGGAGTATAGAAGGATGCCTTAAGGCCGGAAATGGGCTCAACGGGAACATGCCCGGCTTCTTAAGCCCCATACGATTATGGGTCTAAAGTCCCACCTTATCCGAGGCGCGGAAACGCGCACGCCCCCGAAGTTTTCGCTATAATAGGGAAAATTCAGGGAGGCTCGCATCATGATCAGCACGTCCGATTTCCGCAACGGCCTGGTGTTCGAGGACGAGGGGACGATTTACCAGATCATTTCCTACCAGCACCATCGCAAATCCCAGTCCGCCGCCGTCTACCGCACGACGCTGCGCTCGCTCTCGACCGGCAGCATGGTCGAGCGCTCCTACGCCTCGGGCACCAAGTTCCGCGAGGTGCCGGTCACCAAGCGCGAGAAGACCTACAGCTACGACGAGGGCGCCAACGCCGTGTTCATGGACGTGGAGACCTACGAGCAGGTGTCCTACCCCAAGGAGCGCATGGGCGATCAGGCCAA
>JAGWJU010000324.1 GCA_028865585.1 Elusimicrobiota bacterium
TCCGCCGGCGATCCGCTCTTTAACGCCGCCCAGACTCTGCTCCTGACGGGGAAAGTTCCCGCGGGCGGCGCCTCTCTCATCCGTGACGGGCAGTGGCTGACTTATTGGGCCAAGGGCCGCCCCAAGGACACCTTCCGCATGCAAGTGGAGAATTTCGCTCTCGACCACCCGGGTCGGCCTCAGGACTCGGCGGGCACCTTCGCCATGGATATGACGCCCGGGCAATACCTTCCGCCGGGCACGGCCTGGGAGGGATTCATCATTCCGGTGGACCATCCCAACGCGCTTTTGGTTCCCACGGCCGCCGTGGTCGAGTTTGATGGAGAAACCTTCATTCCGCTCCGAATTTCCACGGGAATCACCACGTCCGATTGGACGGAAATTGCGGCCGGAGCCGTGGACCACCAGGACTATCTGCTGCTCAAAAGCTCGCAGTTGGGCAAGGCCGTCCGCCACGAACTGCGCAAACCAGCGCCGACGTCCGCAGGCGCCTCCTCCCAGCAGCCTCCCGCCGTCCAAAGCGCGCCGCAGCAGGAGCAGCAGCCGGACTACGGCGGGGACATTTACGTCCAATGATCGAGAACCATCCCGCCCAGACCCGGCGCGTTCTGGCCATCATCCTGGCCGGCGGCAAGGGCGAGCGCCTGCACCCGCTGACCCGCGATCGCTCCAAGCCCGCCGTGCCCTTCGGCGGCAAGTACCGCATCATCGACTTCGCGCTTTCCAACTTCGTCAACTCTGGCATCCAGTCCATCTACGTCCTGGTGCAGTACCTCTCGCAGAGCCTCATCGAGCACCTGCGCTCCAACTGGCGCATGGCCGGCCTGACGCGCGAGCAGTTCATCGCGGTCGTACCGCCGCAGATGCGCCTGGGCTCCAACTGGTACCGCGGCACCGCCGACGCGGTGCGCCAGAACATGAACATCATCCAGGAGTTCGACCCGGACGTCATCGCGGTCTTCGGCGCGGACCACGTCTACCGCATGGACGTGGGTCAGATGCTGCGCTACCACCAGGACAAAGGCGCGCGCGTGACTTTGGCGACCCTGCCGGTCACGCTCTCCGAGGCCTCCTCCTTCGGCATCGTGGAGACCGACGCGCAGGGCCGCGTGGCCTCCTTTTTGGAGAAGCCCAAAAATCCCAAGCCCATGCCGGGCAACCCCGCCATGGCGCTCTCCTCGATGGGCAACTACCTCTTCGACGCCAAAACGCTCATGGAAATCCTGGCCTCGCCGGAGTTCTCCGAGCCCGAGCTCGACTTCGGCAAATCCGTGCTGCCGCGCATCCTGGAGCGCCTGCCGGTCTACGCCTATGATTTTTCCACCAACGTGCTCCCGGGCTTGAAGCCATACGAGGAGCGCGCCTACTGGCGCGACGTGGGGACTCTGGCGGCCTACTACCGCTCGAACATGGACACCTTGGGGGAAACCCCCCGCCTGGATCTGGACAACCACCGCTGGAGCATCCACTCCGTGCGCTACGACGGCCCGCCCGCGCGCGTACTGGGCGGCGAGCTCACCAACTCGGCCGTGGGCGAGGGCTGCGTGGTCCGCGGCGCCAAACTGCGCAATTCCATCCTGGGCCGCGGCGTCACCATCGAGGAAGGCGCCGTCGTCGAGGACTCCATCGTCATGGATTTCTGCACCGTGGGCCGCGGCTCCAAGCTCAAGCGCGCGGTCATCGATCGCTTTAACCAGATCCCGGACGGGGAAGTCGTCGATGGCGGCGCGGACTGCGGCCCGCGCTATTTCCGCGACCCCTCGGGGCTCGCCATCCTACCGCGCGGCCGCGACATCGGCCGCAAAGGCTGAGGAGATCATGAGCGTCAAGCGCATTAAGATCGCCAACCCCCAGGAAGCGCTGGAACTTCTGGGCGAGCAGGACAAGAACCTCAAGGCCGTGGAGAAAGAATTTTCCGTTGAAATTTACCTGGACCAGAGCGCCGGGGCCGCGGATTTGTGGCTGGAAATCCGGGGGCCCGCGGCCAGGGTCAAGAAGGCCTTCACCGGAATTCGGGAGAAGCTCTCCGGCTTGCGCGAGGCCTCTCAGGACGCGGCGCCGGGGCACG
>JAGWJU010000325.1 GCA_028865585.1 Elusimicrobiota bacterium
TCGTCCGCGGCCTTGACCACCTCCGCGTCGCGGATGGAGCCCTTGGGCGCCGCAATCGCGCGCGCGCCCAAGGACGCGGCCGCGTCCACGCCGTCGCGGAAGGGAAAAAACGCGTCCGAGGCCAGCACCAGGACCGGCGGGGCCGCGTTGCCCGCGCGAAGATATTCCTTATACTTGACGCCGGCCATGAACACGGCGTCGACGCGCGAGGTCTGCCCGCCGCCAATGCCCACCGCGGCGCGCGGGCCCGCCAGGACCGCGGCGTTTGAGCGCGCGTGCTTGGCGCAGGTCCAGGCAAAGCGCAGCGCGGACTCCTCGTCCGCCGAGGGCTTCCTCTTGGAGACGACGTTCCACTCCGAACCGAAGAGCTCGCGATCCGACTCCGAGACCAGCACCTCGGGGCCGACGGAGCGCAGCTGCCAGGCCTTCTCCGGGCCGGTCGGCCGCACGACCAGGCGCAGGTTCTGCTTCTTCCTTAAAATCGCGAGCGCCTCGGGCTCGAAAGCCGGGGCCACGAGCGCCTCCACGAAGCGCTTCTCCAAATCCGCGGCCACGGCCGCGGTCACAGGACGATTGAAGCCGATGACGCTGCCGAAGGCCGAGAGCGGATCGCAGGCCCAGGCGGCCGTGAAAGCCTCCGACACGGTCTTGCCCACGGCCGCGCCGCAGGGCGAGACGTGCTTGAAAATCACGCAGGCGGGGTCCTTGAAGTCCCAGGCCGCCTCCCAGACGCCCGCGGCATCCAGCAAATTGTTGTAGGAAAGCTCCTTGCCGTGGAGCTGGACAAAGCCCGCCTGCGGCTTGGGCCCGTAGAGCGCCGCCTTTTGGTGCGGGTTCTCTCCGTAGCGCAAATCCTGGAGCTTGTGCAGGGTCAGGCCGAGCGCGGCCGGGAACTCCGCCGCGGGCTTGGCGGGCTCCCCCGCGAAAGCCGCCGCGATCTGCGCGTCGTAGGCGGCGGTACGCTTGAAGGCCGCAAGAGCCAGGCGGCGGCGCGTCTCCAAGGACAGCCGCCCTTCCGAGCGGCGCAGCTCGGAAAGAACTGACGCGTAGTCCTCGGGCGAGGAGACCGCGGCCACGGAGGCGAAGTTCTTGGAGGCCGCGCGCAGAAGCGCCGAGCCGCCGATGTCGATGTTCTCGACCGCGTCGGGCGTCAGCTTTCCACCCTCGCGCGCGAGCACTTCGGAAAAGGGATAGAGGTCGACCGCCACCAAATCGATGGGCCCGATGCCCAACTCCTCGGCCTGGGCGCGGTGCTCCGGATCTTCGCGGCGCATCAAAAGCCCGCCGTGCACCGCGGGATGCAGGGTTTTGACGCGTCCGGAGAGAATCTCGGGAAATCCCGTCAGGCTCTCGACCGGACGGACCGGGACGCCCGCCGCGGACAAGGCCTTGGCCGTGCCGCCGCTGGCGATGATCTCGACGCCCAAGTCCGCCAGGCCGCGCGCAAAGTCCGCCAAGCCCGTCTTGTCCGAAACGGATAAAAGGGCGCGGCGAAGCTTTCCCGAAGGCTCGGGAGGAGCGTCGACAACGGCCGTTCCGCCCTTGAGTCGCAGCCGGCCCTGGGCGAAGAGCCGCACGGCTTCCACGTAAATCTCCTTTTCCCGCAGGCGCACGCGTTCGCCCAAGCCCTCCGGCGTGTCTTCGGGCAGCACCGGCACCGCGGCCTGGGAAATAATCGGGCCGTGGTCGTAGCGCTCGTCTAAAAAATGGACCGTGCAGCCCGAGACGCGCGCGCCCGCGGCCAGCACGGCCTCGTGCACCTTGCGGCCGTAGAAGCCGGCGCCGCCGAAGGCGGGCAAAAGCGAGGGATGCACGTTCATCGCGCGCCCCGCGAATTCGTCGAGGAAAGGTTTTTCCAGCTTCGTCAAAAATCCCGCCAGGCAGACCAAATCGACGTGGCGCTTGCGGCACTCCTCGGCCACGGCGCGGCTGTACTCCGCGGGCGAGGCGAATTTCGACGGCTCAAGGACGGCGGACTCGACGCCCGCGGCTCGGGCGCGTTTAAGGGCCCCGGCTCCGGCGCGGCTCGAGAGGAGCAGAGCCATCTCGGCCGGGATTTGACCCGCG
>JAGWJU010000030.1 GCA_028865585.1 Elusimicrobiota bacterium
CCGCAACACCGGGCTCTGGAAGGCCGGCGTCGACGCTTACGGCATGCCCGACCTGACCCTCGACTATAATTTGACCAAGGACCGCTTCGGCGACTGGTACGCCGCCCAGATGGGAACGCCGCAAAAAGATCCCGCGCTCTATAAGGAGCGCTCGGCCGTGAGCTACCTTTCCAACATGACTGCGCCCTTGCTCATTTTCCAGGGCGCCAACGACACGGACGTGCCGCCGCAGGAGAGCGTGCTGATTTACCGCAAACTTAAGCGCCTGGGCCGCAACGTACGGTTGGTCCTCTATCCCAAGGAAGGCCACGGGCTCAACATCGAGAACCAGCTCTTCACCCGCTTGAAGGACCGCGTCGACTGCTACCGCAAGACCATCGCCTTCTTCACCCGCGCGCTCGCCGCCCCCGGACGCTGAGCGCGGGCAATGTGTTAAAATCGGAGCCATGGCGGCTTTAAAAGAGGCCAAAACCAAGCGCTTCATCGCCTTGGATGAAACTTACGGCGCGCACAACTACCATCCGCTCCCCGTCGTCATCGCGCGCGGCCGCGGCATTTTCGTCTGGGACGTGGAGGGCCGGCGCTACTTCGACATGCTCTCGGCCTACTCGGCCTTGAACCAGGGCCATTGCCACCCTAAAATCGCGGCCGCGGCCAAGCGGCAGATGGGCCGCCTCACGCTCACCTCGCGCGCCTTCCACAACGACGTGATGGGGGGCTTCCTCAGGAAGATCTGCGCCGTGTCCGGGCAGGACATGGCTCTGCCCATGAACTCGGGCGCGGAGGCGGTCGAGACCGCGATCAAGTCCATGCGCCTATGGGGCTACCGCAAAAAAGGCATCGCCGAGGGCCAAGCCGAAATCATCGTCTGCGAAGGCAATTTCCACGGCCGCACCACCACCATCGTGGGCTTTTCCTCGGACCCCGACTCCTACTCGGGCTTCGGGCCCGCCACGCCGGGCTTTAAGTCCGTCCCCTACGGCTCGGCCGAGGCCCTGGCCGCCGCCATCTCGCCCAACACCTGCGGCTTCCTGGTCGAGCCCATCCAAGGCGAAGCCGGCGTCAAAATCCCGCCGCGGGGCTACTTAAAGGATATCCGCCGCGTCTGCTCCGAGAACAACGTGCTGTTCTGCGCGGACGAGATTCAAACGGGCCTGGGGCGCACCGGAAAAACCTTCTGCGTCGACTATGAGGGCGTCGCGCCTGACTTGATCGTCATGGGCAAGGCCCTGTCCGGAGGCTTCTATCCCATCTCCGCCGTGGCTGGCCGCCGCGAGGTCATGGGCCTCTTCAAGCCCGGCACGCACGGCAGCACCTTCGGCGGCAATCCCCTGGCCTCGGCCATCGGCCTCGCGTCCTTGGACGTGCTCGCGCGCGAGAAACTCGCCGAGCGCTCCGCCATGATGGGGGACTATTTCAAAAAGCGGCTTTCTGACCTCAAGCACCCCGGCATCAAGGACGTCCGCGGCCGCGGGCTTCTGCTGGCCCTGGAGATGGACCGGCCGGTGCGCCGCCTCTGCGAGATTCTGATGCATAAGGGCCTCTTGGCGAAGGACACTCACGAGAACACCGTGCGCTTCGCGCCGCCCCTGGTTATCAGCAAAGCCCAAATCGACGCGGCCGCGGCGATTATCGCCGCGGCCCTGAGAGAATTCTAGGATTTGCCCGAACCGAACATAGGAGACCCTACATGAACTTAGCCCTCGTCCTGCTGCTCTCGCTCTCGCCCCGCGCGGCGAAGGCCCAAAGCACCGCCGGCTCGGCCGATTCGAACTGGAACGTCATCGTGGACACCGCGGTCAACCCGTGCGACGATTTCTACCGCTACGCCTGCGACAAATGGGACGCGGCCAACCCGATTCCCGGCGATTACTCGCGCTGGGGGCGCTTCGGCAAGTTGGCCGACGACAACCGCAACGAGCTGCGCGAGATCCTGAACACCGCCTCGCGCAAGGCCGCGGCCGGAACCAAGAACCCCAACGTGCAGAAAATCGGCGACTTCTACGCCGCCTGCATGGACACCGCCGCCATCGAGGACGCGGGCTTGAAGCCCTTGGATCCGGCGCTCAACCGGATCGCGGCAATGACGACCAAGGCCGAGCTCACTCCCGAACTGGCGCGCCTGCAGGAAATCGGCGTCAACGCCGTCTTCTCCTTCTCATCGGAAATCGACGACAAGCACGCCCAGCGCCAAATCGCCGCCATCGACCAGGGAGGCTTTAACCTCCCCGACCGCGACTACTACCTGAAGCCCGACTTCGCGGCGCAGCGAAAGGCCTACGTGGCCCACATCCAGAAGATGTTTACGCTCCTGGGCGAATCGGACGCCCAAGCCCAGGCTGACGCCGCCGTTGTCATGCGCCTGGAGACTGACTTGGCCCGCATCTCCATGGGCCGCGTCGAACGCCGCGTGCCCGCCAATCTCTACCACATCGAGACCCTGCGCGCGCTCGAGAAGGAAGACCCGTCCATTGACTGGCCCGCGTTCTTCAAGACCGCGGACGCCCCGCCCTTTAAGACCGTCAACGTAATGGATGCGGGCTTTTACAAGAAGTTGAACGCCCTCATCGAGAAAACGCCCTTGTCCGACTGGAAGACCTACCTGCGCTGGCAGCTCGTCACCGCGGCCGCGCCCATGCTGCCGCAGGCCTTCGTCATGGAGAACTTCGACTTCTTCAACAAGGACCTCTCTGGGCAAAAAGAAATAAAGCCCCGCTGGAAGCGCTGCGTCATCATGACCGATGCCATTTTGGGCGAGGCCCTGGGCAAGGAATACGTGGACAAGGATTTCCCGGGCCAGAGCAAGGAGCGCGCGCTGGCCATGGTGCGCAGCGAGGAGGCTACCTTCGCCCAGGACATGAAGAGCCTCGACTGGATGAGCGCCAAGACCAAGCTCAAAGCCCTGCATAAGCTCTCCCTCATCCAGAATAAGATCGGCTACCCCGACAAGTGGCGCGACTACAGCAAGCTCGTCATCAAACGGGACGACGCTCTGGGCGACTTGGCCCGCGGCCAAGCCTTCGAGTTCCACCGCGAAGTCAACAAAATCGGCAAACCCACCGACCGAAACGAGTGGGAGATGACCCCGCCCACGGTCAACGCCTACTACGACCCGCAGGAGAACAACATCAACTTCCCGGCCGGCATCCTGCAGCCGCCCTATTTCGATCAGCACGCCTGCCTGGCGCAGAATCTAGGCGGCATCGGCGCGGTCATCGGCCACGAGATGACGCACGGCTTCGACGATCAGGGGCACCAATACGACGGTCACGGCAACCGGCGCAACTGGTGGACCAAGGCCGACGCCACGGCCTTCAAGGCCCGCACGCAGTGCCTGGTCAACGAGTACTCGGGGTTCACCGCGGTCGACGATCCGGACAATCCGGGGCATCCCATCAAGGTCAACGGCAAGCTGACGCTGGGGGAGAACACCGCGGACAACGGCGGCGTGCGCATCGCCTACATGACTTTGCAGAAGGATTTGAAGGCCGACCCCGGACTTTCCTGCAATGAGCCGGGCTGGAGCGACGCCCAGGTCTTCTTCTTGAGCTACGCCCAGAACTGGTGCAACAACGACCAGCCCGAAGACGCCAAGCAGCTGGCCATCGCGGACCCGCACTCGCCCGGCAAGGACCGGGTCAACGGCGTGGTCTCCAACATGCCCGAGTTCCGCGAAGCCTTCAACTGTCCCGCGCAGGCGCCCATGGTCCGCATCCCGGCCTGCCGTGTCTGGTAGCGGCCGGGCGGCTTAGTTATTCGCGGACGCGCCGTTCTGCACGAGATAGCGCACGATGTCCAAGAAGGAACGCAGGGCGGCCCGATCGAGCGGCGTCTGCCCGTTGATGTCCGCCAGGTTGATGTTGGCGCCCTGATCGATGAGGAATTTGACCGCATCCATGTCGCCCTTGTCCGCCGCGAAATAAAGCGCCGTCCGGCCCTGGCCATCCTGGGCGTTGACGTTGGCTCCTTCCTTAATTGATCGCTCAACTTGGGTCCATTGGGCCGCCTGCGCTTGTGAAAGTAAGCCTTGATTCAGGCCGTTGATTTGAGCTTCTGACAGGGACCCGGCGCATCCGGAAAGAGCCGTGAAAAGCGCTAGGACGCCTAAAAAACGCAATTTATTCATTCTTTTCGCCTTCCTTTATATAAGCAGAACTGGCTAAACGGGTCAAGTGGGGAGCGTTTTGCCAGGAATCGGCCGGATTTGGTATAATGGCTAGCTGACAAAAAATCAGCTCCTCAAAAATTAAAAAATTATTATTTATGCTGACAAAAATAAAAAACACAGCCGCCAAGACATCCCTTTCAAAGACTCTCTGGCAGGAGCGGGAAAATCTCGTTTCCAAGGCCAGCGCCGCTTACACTTCCGTCTTCATCGACAAGGCGAAAAACGCCACGGTGTGGGACGTGGACGGCAAGGAATACGTCGACTTCGCGGGCGGCATCGGGGCCATCAACACGGGCCACTGCCATCCGAAAGTGGTCGCCGCCATCCAAGAGCAGGCCGGCAAGCTCATCCACACCTCCTTCCACGTGGCGTCCTATCCGATTTACTTGGACGTATGCAAGGAGCTGACCGCCGCCATCCCCGGAACCTTCGCCAAGAAGGCCATCTTCTTCAACAGCGGCTCGGAAGCCGTGGAAAACGCGGTCAAGCTCGCCAAGGCCTACACCAAGCGCCGCGGCGTCATCAGCTTCACCAACGCCTTCCACGGCCGCACGCTCCTGTGCCTGACCTTAAACGGCAAGCACAAGCCCTTGCGCCAGCACTTCGGCCCCTACGCGGGGGAGATTTACCACGCGCCGTTTCCCTACGCCTACCGCCCGCCCGTGGGCGTCGACCCCAAGGATTTGACCGAGCACTGCTTGGCGGAGCTTGAGCGCGTGCTGCGCCTGGAGACCGCGCCCGAGGACGTCGCGGCCATGATCGTGGAACCCGTGCAGGGCGAGGGGGGCTTCGTAGTGCCCACGCCCGGCTTTTTGCCCGGCCTGCGCAAGATTTGCGACCGCCACGGCATCGTGCTCATCATTGACGAAGTGCAAAGCGGCTTTGGGCGCACCGGCCGCTTCTGGGCCATGGACCACGAGGGCATCGTGCCCGACTTGGTCACCGTGGGCAAGTCCCTGGCCGCCGGCATGCCGCTCTCGGCCGTGGCCGGCCGCGCGGAAATTTTGGACGCGGCGCCGGTGGGCTCCATCGGCGGCACCTACGGCGGCAACCCGCTCTCGTTGGCCGCGGCCAAGGCCGTCTTTGAGATTTTCCGCGAGGAAAAAATCACGGCCGCGGGCGCGCGCGTGGGGGAAACCGTGCGCAAGCGCTTTGACGCCTTCAAGGACGAGTTTTCCTTCGTGGGAGACTCCCGCGGCCTGGGCGCCATGCGCGCCATCGAGCTGGTTGCGGACAAGAAGACCAAGACGCCCCTCCCCGCGGCCAAGGTCAAGGAGATTCTCCATCATTGCGGGGACAACGGCCTCATTCTCATCAAGGCCGGCGCCTACGACAACGTGCTGCGCACGCTCATGCCGTTGACCATCGGCGAGCAAGAGCTTGAGCGCGGCCTGGGCGTCATCGAGAACGCCCTGCGCGAGGTGAAAGCATGAGCTTCTCGATGCGCAATGGAAACCCGGGCGGCGCGACGGTCGCGGTTCTGGGCGCCTTCGGCCTGATGGCCGAGGCGTCCCTTTACGACCTGGCCCGCAGCCCCATCGTGGACAAGATTTACGCGGCCGACGTCAACCTGGGCCGCGCCGAGGCCGTGCTGGCCAAAATTCCCAACCGGCGCAAGATCAAGCCCGTGGTCGTCGACCTGCGCGACACGGCCAAGGCCGCGCGCGCCTTGAAGGGCGCGCAGGCGGTGCTCAGCTGCGCCTGGTACGAGCACAACTTGAAGGCCATGGATGTGGCCCTGGCGCTCAAGGCCCACTACGCGGACCTGGGCGGGCTCTTCCACACGACTTTGAAGCAGTTGAAGCTCGACGCCGCCTTCCAAAAGCTCGGTCGCGTCGCGGTCCTGGGCTGCGGTTCCACGCCCGGCATCACCAACGTGATGGCCGCGGCCATGGCCGAGGATTTCGACGCCTTGGACACCGTGGGCATCTACGACGCCAGTTACGACCCGACCTTGGCCGAGGAGTCCTTTCTGCCGCCTTTTTCCATCCGCACCATGATGGCGGAGTACGAGGCGCCGGCGCCCATCTGGGAGCATGGGCGCTTGAAGGAAGTCCCGGCGCACAGCCGCGCGGAAGTGATGGATTTCAAGGCGCCCATCGGACGCGTGAGCCTGGGCGCGGTCATCCACTCGGAAGTCGCCACTTTGCCGGCCTATTTCAAGAAAAAAGGCGTCAAGAACCTGTGCTTCAAGATCGCCTACCCCGAGAGCGTCAAGCGCCAGCTGGCCGTGGCCTCGGGCATCGGCCTGGGCAAGTCCGACAAGGTCAAGGTGGACGGCGTCTCCGTTTCGCCGCGTGATTTTCTGACCGCCCTGGCCGTGCAGAACGCGCAGACCGCCTCCTACGTGCCCTCGGGCCCGCCCAAGGACTTTGAAATCCTGCGCGTGAAGGTGACCGGCAAGAAGGCCGGCGCGCCCTACGAGAAGGTGCGCGACTGCGAAATCACGCCCATCGGCGCCATCGCGGCCGGAACCGCGGCCGTGGGGTTCGCCGGCAGCATGGCGGCCATCATGGCGCTCAAAGGCTCGACCCAGTTCGCGGGCGGCGCCGCCGCGCCCGAGTCCGCGCTCGACCACGCGCTCTTCTTCGACGAGATGAGGGAGCGAAAGATTTTCCGCATGACCGAAACGGCCGCCTACCCGGTAGCCTGAAGAACACCCGAAGGAGAAGTTTATGAAAGTCCCCGCGCAAGACATCTTGAAGGAAAGCGAGAAAACGCTGGGCCTCATCGCCAAGCACGAGGCGCTTACGGAAGAGGAGCGCGCCTGGCTCACGGACAAGACGGCGGCCTACTACGCCGAGCACGTCAACCCCGGCATCCTGGAGTATCGCAAAGCCGTGTCTACTGAGTACATCTCGGTCGAGTGGGCGGACGGCGCCAACAGCTTCACGGACATCAACGGCAAGACCTACATCGACCTCCTGGGCGGCTACGGCATCTTCAACGTCGGCCACCGCCACCCCAAGGTCGTGGAGGCGGTCACCCACCAGTTGAAGCGCCAGGCCCTGCACTCGCAGGAGCTCCTGGAGCCCTTCCGCGCCATCCTCGCCAAGCTCGTGCGCGACATCACCCCGGGCGATTTGCAGTTTAGCTTCTTCGGCAACTCGGGCGCGGAGGCCGTCGAGGGCGCGATGAAGCTCGCCATGCTGCACACCGGCCGCAAGTCCTTCGTGGCCGCGGTCTCGGGCTTCCACGGCAAGACCCTGGGCGCGCTCTCGGCCACGGCCAAGGCCAAGTTCCGCCAGCCCTTCCTGCCCATCCTGCCCGACTGCTACCACGCGCCCTACGGCGACGCGGACTACATCGAGTCCATCCTGAAATCCGCGGACGAGGTCGGCAACGACATCGCGGGCGTCATCTTGGAGCCCATCCAGGGCGAGGGCGGCATCAACGTGCCTCCGGACGACTATTTTCCGCGCGTGCGCGAACTCTGCGACCGCTACGGCGCGCTCCTCATCGCCGACGAGGTGCAGACCGGCATGGGCCGCACCGGCAAGATGTTCTGCGTGGACCATTGGGGCGTGGTGCCGGACATCATGTGCCTGGGCAAGGCCCTGGGCGGCGGCGTGATGCCCATCGGGGCCTTTGTCTCCAACAAGACCGTCTGGGAGCAGCTCTTCCCCGAGCCCTGGCTGCACTCGACGACCTTCGGCGGCAACCCGCTGGCCTGCGTGGCGGCCATCGCCAACATTCACGTGCTTCTGGAAGAGAAGCTCCCCGAGCGCGCCGAGAAGATGGGCAACGAGATGATCGCGAAACTGCGCGCCCTGCGCCGGCGGTTTCCCAAGCTCTGCCTCGACATCCGCGGCAAGGGCCTCATGATCGGCATGGAGTTCCCGACCGACGCCATCGGCTATGAGATCTCGAAGGGCCTCTTCGACCGCGGTGTTCTGGTCGCGGGAACGCTCTTCAACGCCAAGACCATCCGCATCGAGCCGCCCCTGACCATCACCACGCAGGAGATGAACCAGGCCATCGATGCCATCGAGAAGGTCTTCAAGGAAGTCAACGCGAAGCACTTCGAGACCCGGCGCGCGACGGTCCGGAAGGCGACGGCATCATGACCGTCGCGGCGGCTAAGAAGACGAAGACAGCCCGCGCCGTCGTCAACCCCGCGACGGAAGAGATTCTCGCGGAAATCCCGGACGCGGACTCTGCCTCGGTCGACAAGGCCGTTTCGGCCGCCAAGAAAGCCTTCGAGTCGGGCGCGTGGCCGGGCAAATCCCCGGCCGAGCGCGCCGCAGTCATTTTCAAGTGGGCGGACCTGGTCGAGAAAAACCTTTCACGCCTGGCCGAGATGGAGTCGGCCAACACCGGCAAGCCCTTGAAGCTCGCCCGCGACGGGGACATCCCGTTCGCCGTCGACAACCTGCGCTTTTTCGCCTCGGCCGCGCGCCTGATGGAAGGCAGCGCGAGCCAGGAGTACGTGCCGGGATATACCTCCATCCTGCGCCGCGATCCGGTGGGCACGGTCGCCTTAGTGAGCCCCTGGAACTACCCTTTGATGATGGCCGCCTGGAAGCTGGGGCCGGCCCTGGCCGCGGGAAACACCGCGGTCATCAAGCCCTCGGAACTCACGCCCCTGACCACGATTGAGCTGGGCAAACTCGCTCAGGAAGCGGGATTCCCGGAGGGCGTCGTTACGGTCGTCACGGGCGGCGAGGAAACCGGCCGCGCGCTCACTTCGCACCCCGACGTCAACATGATTTCATTCACAGGCGACACGGAGACCGGCAAGAAGATCATGCGCCAGGCCTCGGACACGGTCAAGCGCCTGCACTTCGAGCTGGGGGGCAAGGCGCCCTTCGTGGTTTTCGAGGATGCTGATTTGCGCGCGGCGGCCTGCGGCGCGGTCGCGGGCTCCTTCGTCAACGCCGGGCAGGACTGCACCGCGGCCACGCGGCTCTACGTGCAGGAATCGGTTTTCAAGAAGTTCACAGAGCTTCTGGCCGAGGAAGCCGCCAAGGTCCGCGTGGGCGATCCGTCCAAGCCCGGAACGGACATGGGGCCGCTAATCTGCGCCGAGCAGAGAGAGCGCGTGGAGAGCTTTTTGTCGCGCGCCAAGGGCGTGAGATATCTTTTGGGCGGCAGGCGCCCGGCGGGCTTAAAGAAAGGCTTTTACTTCGAGCCGACCGTGGTTTTGGGCGCCGCGCAGGACTCGGAGCTGGTGCAAAAAGAGATTTTCGGACCGGTCGCCTGCCTTCTGCCCTTTAAGACCGAAGACGAGGCCATCGCGCTCTCCAACGACGTGCCCTACGGCCTGGCCGGCAGCGTGTGGACCACGGACGTGCGCAAGGCCCTGCGCGCGGCCAAGGCGTTGCGCTTTGGCACGGTTTGGATCAACGACCATCTGCCGCTCACCTCCGAGATGCCGCACGGAGGCTTTAAGCAGTCCGGCTTCGGCAAGGACATGTCCAAGCACGCGCTCGAAGACTACACCGTGGTCAAGCACGTGATGGCGGACTTGAGCGGCTCGGCGCGCAAGCCCTGGCACTACACCGTCTACGGCGACCCTGCCTAAGCCGACCCCCGAGGCGCTTTCTTAGATGTGCCTGGCGGCTTTCTTGGCCGCCGTGATGCCGTTCAAGGACGCGAAGAAAAAGTCTGAGACTTCGCCCTGGGCGTCCGAGCAGCCGAAGTAGATGGGGGGAAAGTCCCGCCGGGCGGCGGGCTGAAGCTTGGTAAAGTACCCCGGAATCGACATCGGCATGGGGTGGCCGCGGCGGTAGATGCGGACTTCCTCCAGGTGCGGCAGCCACTCCGGCGAAATTCCCACAAGCTCTTCAACCGCGGCCTTGGCCCGCTCCA
>JAGWJU010000326.1 GCA_028865585.1 Elusimicrobiota bacterium
CTGGACGCGGTGATGGGCGCCATCCGCTCCAACAGCCCGGCGCAGGCCGCGTGGCTCATCAACGATTTTAACTCTGAATCCGTGCCCGCCATCCGGGCCTGGATGATCCGGGGCGTGGCGGATGTGGCGCCCCGGCAAGGGCTTTCGCTTTTTGAGCAGGGCTTGAAAGACCAAAGCCCGTGGGTGCGCTTGGCCGCGGTGGACTCCTTGGGCAAGATGGGCACACCGCAGGCCGTGTCGGATTTGGCCGGCGTTTTAAGCCAAGAGATGAACCCCGGCGTGCGCCAGAGCGCGGCCTACTGGCTTGGGAAAATCGGCGGCGCTTTGGCCGTCGCCGCCCTAGGGCAATCGTTGACGGCGGATTCCAACCCCAACGTCAGGGTCCAGGCGGCCCAGGCGCTTTTGGCCGCGGGCACGCCGCAGGCCAGGCGCGCCTTGGCCGCCGGGGAAAACGACGCGGATGAGCGCGTGAGGCAAATCGCCCATGGACGCTAAGCGCTTTCGGCGCGCGGGCGCAAGGAGCGCGGCCCGGGCCTTGGGGTTTTGCGGCCTCCTGGCCGCGGCGTTGGGGCTTGTTTTGGCGGCTGCGGCGGCCTTTCCGCGTTCCGCTTGCGCCGCGCAGCAAGTCGTCGGCGCCGCGGACGCCCTGGATACGGCTTGGACCGGCAGCCGCAAGGTTTTTTACGATGAGGGCCATGCCCTTGTCTGGACTTTTTTCGAGACCGCGGGCGGGCTCTCCTACCAGGCCTACAATCCGAACACAGCCCAATGGCTTTCCGAGGGCGTGGCGATTTCAACGAATTACGCCGCGGCGAATCCCAGCTACACTCCCTGGAGCGACGCCAACACAATGTACGGAAGCGTTTATTACGATCAGGCCTCCAGCACGGTCTACGCGGTCGCGAGCGACCCTAATGCGCAGTGGACCGGGGCTCCCGCCAATTCCGAGAACTACATTTACCTCAACTCCGGGGGCCTGAACGCCGACGGGACCATTTCCTGGAGCGGAGCGACTTTCAAAAAACCCGTCGGCAGGGTGGCGGGAAACAACAACAGCGGCTGTCTGGCCGGCGGCAACGTGGACGTCGTATTGGACGACCTCGGCACGGTTGACGCGCTGTGCGACGCCAAAGTGGGCAACAACAACTGGTATACCTCGACTTTGGGCTATTTCGGCATGAACGCCAACGGCACTTTCAGCGGCGGAACAACCGCCGCGCCCGACAGCAACGCAGGCTCCTGCAACGAGACCAACTCCTCGCCGGCGCGCCTGCAGTACGGCGTTTTGGCCGCGGTCAACGACGGCGGCAACGGGACATCCAACCTCGTCATCGAGCAGAGCGATAGAGCGGACAACACCGGCAATTTCCGGGCCACCACCTACACCAGCGCCGCCGCGTATAAAAACAGAGACATCGCCTGCACCAACAGCGGCGGGACCATCGCTCCGCAGCCGGGCCAGTCCGTGACTTGGGACCCGACATACTCTTATGTTCATGCGGCTTACGTCGACGGTTCCGGCGCCCTAGTCTACCGAGAGCGCACGGGCTATGGAACGTGGTCCGGCGCAACGACCATCGATGCCTGCGGGGGAAGCGTGAGCGCGCCCTGCGGCGCGCCCTCCGTCACATACGTCAATGGGGCCGCGCCGGAACTCTTCGTCGTTTACGAGTCTTCCTATGATTCGCTCAACTACGCCTCCTGCCCGCTGACCACCCAGACCAACTGCCAGACCGGGACAAATTGGACCATCACGCATGACTGGCAGAATCCGCTCGGCGGCGACACCTATCCTTCGGCGCCGCGCTCGGTAGACGCCCCTTACCCCATCCCCGTGATTTGGGACGGCGCCGGCGGCGTCACCTTCGACCGAATCATCGATTCCACCTTGCCCGGCCCGGCGGTGGCCTCGATCAGCTCCTCGCCCGCGACCGCTCCCTATTCCACCAACGCTTACGATCTGATTGTTTACGACGGCGGCGGGGCGACCTATTTCAAGCTGGGCTCCTTAAATCCCAGCGTGCAAATTCTAGACGGTTCGGGGAATCCGCAGAACGA
>JAGWJU010000327.1 GCA_028865585.1 Elusimicrobiota bacterium
TCCTTCGGCGAGGCGTGTGAGGGCTCGGCAAGGGCATACAGCCGAGCCCGAACTCGAGCGAGCCTTCAAACGGCGAGCGTCCGAGACGAGGGAATGTCCCGCACCGCCTCGGAAAAAATTGCGGAAACCGGAGCCCGGTGGTAGAATAACCGGGCATGACGAAGGAAAGCGCCGCCTTAAAGCCCGGGCTGCCGCCCTGGCTGCGCCACGCCCTGCGCGAAGCCGTCCACGTGGCCTTGGGCGGCGCGGCCGTGGCCGCGGCCTACTGGCTCGCCTACCTGACGCGCTTTCAGTGTCCCTTTCTGGCCAGCCGCCTGCCCTTCTCGCCCGGCGATTTGGCCCGGCACGCCGAGCTCTACCGCGCCAACGTCTGGGCCGCCGTGCTTTTGTGGCTCGCGGTGCTGGCCTACTCGTCTAGGCTCTACAGCCGCCCCTGGGCGTCCTACTCCGACCGCGTGCTGGCCATTTTAAAAGGCGCGGTGCTCGCGACCGCCCTGGCGCTCCTGGCCGCCTACGTCTACAACCGCACGGCCTTCTCGCGCCTGATGCTGGTGCTGGCCTTGCCGTGGGCCGCGCTTTTGCTCTGCGCGGCGGAATGGCTGGTGGCGCTCTGGGACCGCGGGCTCTCGCGGCTGGAATCGGCCCGGCCCGTGCTCCTGATCGGCCAGGGGCAGCTCGCGGAGCTCATCCGCGCGCGCATCCAAAGCCGGCACCCCGGCGCCCAAGTCGACGAGCGCGGCGAACTGCCCGAAAGCGCCGAGCTCTCGGCCCTTTTAAGCGCCAAACCCTATCTCGAGGTCATCCTGCTGCGCTCGGGCCTGCCGCATGAGCGCGTCCTGTCCGCGGCCGAGGCCTGCGAGGCGTCGGGCGTGGGCTTCAAGATGATCCCGGACGTGCTCGAAGTGCGCCTGGGGGAAGTCCAGATGGACGAGAGCCTGGGCCTGCCCGCCTACCGCATCGAGCATCTCTCGCTCTCGCGCGCCAACTTCATGGCCAAGCGCGCCTTCGACGTGGCCTTCAGCCTGCTGGTCCTGCTGCTGCTCTCGCCCGTTCTCCTTTTGTGCGCCCTCTTCATCAAGCTCGACTCCGCCGGGCCCGTGCTCTACCGCCAAAAGCGCTACGGCTACAAGGGCCGCACTTTCGAGGTCTTCAAGTTCCGCACCATGGCCGCAAACGCCGAGTCGCGCGTGGGCGAGATCAAGGCCGCGGGGCAAGACGGCGGCGCGTTCTTGAAGGCCAAGAGCGATCCGCGCGTGACGCGCACGGGCCAATGGCTGCGGCGGCTTTCCTTGGACGAGTTTCCCCAATTCCTCAACGTGCTCGCGGGCGACATGAGCGTGGTGGGGCCGCGTCCCCTGGCGCTCTCGAGCGGCGAGGCGGAAAAACTGCAGGAGACTTTCGGCGAGACGGCCAAGAAGCGCTTGAACGCCCTTCCCGGCATCACGGGCTTGTGGCAGGTCTCCGGCCGCTCCAACGTCAGCGACGAGCAGCGCTTTGCCATGGACCTCTTCTACATCGAGCGCTGGTCCCTGGGCCTGGACCTGCGCATCATCTTGAAGACCCCTTACGCCGTGCTCTTCGGCAAAGGGGCGTACTGACGCCGGGCCGGGTCAGTCCTTAAACCACGCGCGGCGGCCGAAAGCCCGCGCGAGCGCGGCTTGGCCTTCGCCCGGAGGAGTCAACCCCGCGGCCTTGAAATCGGCGTCCACCATGACGCGCGCCAGATCGCCGAAGCGGATGCGCGGCTTCCAGCCGAGCTCCCGCCGCGCCTTGGACGCGTCCGCGCGCAGATGGTCGGCCTCCAGGGGCCGCAGCAACCGCGCGTCGGTCTTGACGCACTTCTTCCAGTCGAGGCCCGCGTAGCCGAAGGCCTCGCGGCAGAACTCCCCCACCGTATGGGTCTCGCCGGTTCCCACGACGTAGTCGCCGGGCCTGGATTTTTGCACCATGAGCCACATCGCCTCCACGTACTCGGGGGCGTAGCCCCAGTCGCGCCGGGCTTGGAGGTTGCCCAGGAAAAGGATCTTCTGCCGCCCCGCCTTGATGGCGGCGACGGC
>JAGWJU010000328.1 GCA_028865585.1 Elusimicrobiota bacterium
ATAGGGCTTCGCGGCCGAGGCGGGCGCTCCCGTCACCCGGCCGAACTCCCGGAAGAATTTCCGCCACAAGAGCACCGGGAAGTTCCCCGCCATCACGCAGAGCGCGTGGTAGTAGGGCTTCATCTTGGGCGCGACGCGGTAGCTGGGGTTTTTCAGGCGCGGGAACACCGCGCGGAAGGACGGTCCGCCTTTTTCCACGATGAAGGCGATGCGCTCGCAGTCCTTTAAGGACAGGCGCTTGGGCGCGAAGGAAACCAGAGGGTGCATGCCGACCGCGCCCGGCACCGTCAGGCTGCCGGAAAAATGCACCAGGCGCTTGCCTTTTAAGAACGGGTGGGCCTTGATGAACGGGGCGAGCGCGTCGTCCTTGATGAGCAGGAGAATCGTCGTGCAGCCGGCCAGCGTTTTTTCAACGGAAGCGCCCGAGCGGCGTGTCCAAGTTTTGAACGGGATGCGGCGCAGGCGCAGATAGCGGCAAAAATGCCGGGCGGCCTGGCCCGAGCCGACGAGTCCGTAGGACGGCTGCGTGCGGGTATGCGGCATGTCGCGGGTGCCTGTCCGCCGAGCGGATCAAGCCCTCGGGAAGATCATACCAAAACTTGAGGGCGGGAACTCTTTTATCGCCCTGCTCGTAATGCATATTGACGGTTTCCGGCGCCAGGGCTATACTGACAATGAAAGTGCGGGACGTTCTCAAATTGATTGAAGCGGACGGTTGGCGTTTGGCAGCGACGAGAGGAAGCCATCGCCAGTATAAACATCCATGGAAATCGGGAAGAGTCACGATTGCCGGGCATCCGGGGGATGACCTGGCGCCCGGAACTCTGAACAGCGTCTTGAAGCAGGCGGGGCTTAAATGAGCAAATATCTCATCGTGATCGAGAAGGCAGGAAAAAATTATTCGGCTTTTTGCCCGGATTTGCCCGGGTGCATCGCCACCGGCTCCACTCCCAAAAAAGCGGAGCGGAACATCCAAGAAGCCATTGAATTTCACTTAAACGGCCTGAAGGCGGACGGCGATAAGATCCCCAGAAACGCGGCTCAAGCCAAATATATCCTCGTTTGATTCCCCGCCGTCCTCCGGTTTTGATATGATGTCTCCGAGTCAACTTTAGGAGGGTATTCCCGTGGGCGGACACTCGCATTGGGCCGGAATCAAGCATAAAAAGGCGCTCACCGACGCCAAGAAGGGCAAGGTGTGGACCAAAATCGTGCGCGAAATCACGATGGCGGCCCGCACGGGCGGCGGCGACCCCGGCGCCAACCCCCGCCTGCGCCGCGCCATGGACGACGCGCGCGCGGCCAACATGCCCGCCGACAACATCAAGCGCGCCATCCAGAAGGGCACGGGCGAGCTCGAAGGCGCTACCTACGAAGAGCTGGTCTACGAGGGCTACGGCCCCGGCGGCACCGCGATTTTAGTCCAAGTCACCACCGACAACCGCAACCGCACCGGCAACGAGATCGCGCTCATCTTCACCCAAAACGGCGGCAACAAGGGCGAGGTCGGCTGCGTGGGCTGGATGTTCAAGTCCCAGGGGCTCATCACCGTGGCCAAGAGCGGCGCGCCCGGCGAGGACGAAGTCATGTCCAAAGCCCTGGACCTGGGCGCGGAGGACTTTTCCGCCGAGGACAAGGACAACTACGAGATTTACACCGACCCCAAGGACCTCGACAAGGTCAAGGACGGCCTGGCCGCGGCGGGCGTGACGGCGGCGTCGGCCGAAATCGTGATGAAGCCCTCGGCCCGCGTGCCCCTGGGCGAGGCGGACGCGCAGAAGGTTTTGGCGCTCATCGAGGCCCTGGAGGAGCACGACGACGTCATGAAGGTCCACTCCAACTTCGACATCCCGGACGAGGTGATGGCCAAGCTCGGATGAGCGCTCCGGTCCTGGGCGTCGACCCGGGGGTCTCTGAGACCGGCTGGGCCGTGCTGGAGACGGCGGACGGCGCTCCGCGCCTCATGGCCTCGGGCCTCATCAAGACCTACCCGGAGACCGAGTTTCCGGAGCGCCTTGATTTTCTCCACCGGTCGCTCTCCGCGCTCATTTCCGAGC
>JAGWJU010000329.1 GCA_028865585.1 Elusimicrobiota bacterium
GCCGAGGTGCTTGAGAGCGGCGAACGGGGGGGCTCGGGCCTGAAGCTCGTGGCCGGGGCGGCCGCAGTCGCGGCTCTCTTCAAGCTGGCCCAGACCGGGTTCCAGCTCTGGAACGAAACCGCGGAATGGGCGACGGGTCTCTTTAGCGGTAAAACGCTTTTTTACGTCGGCGGCGATCTCTCGCCGGCGCTGGTGGCCGTGGGCTACATCGTGGGCCTCAACATCGCTGTGCTCGTGTTCCTGGGAGGCGTCTTGAATTTCTGGGTGGCCATCCCCATCCTGGCCTGGCGCCATGGCGGAATTCCCGCGGGCCAAAGCGCTGCGGATTACGCTCTGTCCCTTTGGTCGAGCCAGACGCGCTATCTGGGCGTCGGCGCGATGGTGGTGGGCGGCCTTTGGGCGCTGGTGCGCATGCGCGGCAGCGTGCTGGGCGGCGTTCGCTCGGGGCTGGAGGCTTATCGCCGGCTCAAGGGCGCGGCCGCGTCTTCCGTCGCGCGGACCGACCGCGATATGCCGATGCAGTGGGTGCTGGCCGCGCTCGCGGCCTCGATTGTGCCGCTGTTTTTGCTCTACCGCTTTTTAATCGGACATACGGACATGAGCCTGGGAATGGCGATCATCATGGCCGTCTTCGGATTTTTATTCTCGGCGGTCTCCGGCTACATGACGGGCTTGGTGGGCTCGTCAAATAACCCCGTTTCGGGCGTCACCATCGCCACGATGCTCTTCGCCTCGCTGCTTCTCTTGGGCGTCTTCGGGGCCACGGGGGCCTCGGGCGCGGCCGCGGCGATTTTAATCGGCGCCGTGGTCTGTTGCGCGGCTGCCATCGCCGGCGACAACCTGCACGACTTGAAGACCGGCCATCTCGTGGGCGCCACGCCGTGGAAGCAGCAGGTGATGCTCATCGTTGGCGTTTGCGCGGCGGCGCTCGTGATGGCGCCCATTCTTAATTTGCTCTTGGCGGCCTACGGCATTGGGCCGGCCACGCCAGCGCACCCTAATTCGCTTACGGCCCCGCAGGCCGCGCTCATGGCTGCGGTCGCCAAAGGCGTTTTCGAGGGCGGGCTGCCTTGGAAGATGGTTTTTCTCGGCATGGCCTTGGCCGTGGCGATTATCGCGCTCGATTTGGTCCTTGAGAAGCGCGGCTCCGGGTTTAGGGCGCCCGTCCTGGCCGTGGCCGTCGGCATCTACCTGCCGCTCGAGCTCTCCACACCCATCATTGCGGGCGGCGTCGTCGCCTACCTCGTGCAGCGGGCGCTGGCCAAGCGTCCCGCCGGCGCGACCAGGGCCGAGGAAAAGGATGCGGAGCAGCGGGGCATTCTGCTCTCTTCCGGGCTCATCGCCGGTGAGGCGCTCGTTGGCATTTTTTTGGCCGTACCCATCGTGCTCGCGGGACGCTCCGACGTTCTGGCCGTCTTCGGCACGCATTCCTCCGCCATTCCGGGCCTTCTCATCCTCGCGCTCATCGTTTTCGGCCTTCATCGCCTGGCCGCGCCCCGGGCTTCCCGGAATCATCCGGTCCTTTAGGCCTATTCGCGCCTAGGCTGTTTTCCGGTTCCAGACGGCCTAAAAGGCCCGGGAGGCTTTTCCCGCGCTTTTGATAACATGCCCACGCACTAATCTCCGGGAGGGAAACGACATGCAGAAGATCGTCCGCGCCGCCTGTTTTTCGACACTGATTTTAGGGCTCGGCGTGGCAAGTCTCGCCGCGCAGCCGATGGGATTTGACTCGGCCACTCCGGGCCGGAGCCTGACGGCGATTGTGTCCGGCCTCAAGCGGGCCGCGGCGCAGACGGTTTCTCCGGCGCCGAAGGCCTCCCAACTCGTGGTTCCCGCGCCCTCCAGCGTGATGCAGAAGCTCGATCCGGCGGACATGAAGCAATTGCAGGCCGCGGCCTCCGTCATCGCCGCGATCGTCCCTCCCGACTCATCCTGGAGCAACGATTACTCGCGGACGCTGCTCGGCTGCAGCAACTCCCAAGGCGGCACGACGCTGGCCTCAACCGAGGCAAGCTTGTTTTTGGAGCGCTATCCCTACTCGAACGGGAGGGCGGCG
>JAGWJU010000330.1 GCA_028865585.1 Elusimicrobiota bacterium
GACCGTCCGACCTTAGTCATCTCCCCGAATAAAGTGCTGGCCGCACAACTCTACGCCGAGTTCAAGGCGTTTTTCCCGGACAACGCCGTCGAGTTCTTCATCTCCTACTACGACTACTACCAGCCCGAGGCCTACGTCCCATCGACCGACACCTACATCGAGAAGGACTCCGCCATCAACGATCGAATCGACCGGCTGCGTCTGAAGGCGACGAGTTCGCTCCTATCCCGCCGGGACGTCATCGTAGTCGCCTCGGTCTCCTGCATCTACAACATCGGATCGCCGGAAAGCTACAAGGAAAGCTCCATCCCGCTGGCCAAGGGCCTGCGCATCTCGCGCGGAGACTTGCTCAAGCGCCTGGTCGACATCTACTACGAGCGCAACGAGACCGAGTTCACGCGCGGCAAATTCCGAGTCAAGGGCGGCGTGGTCGACATTTTTCCCGCTTACATGGAGACGGCGCTGCGGGTTTCCATCGGCGACCAAGGCGTCGAATCCATCGTCGAATTCGAGCCTCTAACTGGCGCGAAACTCAAGATCCTGGAACGGGAATGGATTTATCCGGCCAAGCACTTCGTCACGCCCGGGGACGAGCGCGAACGGGCCATCGCCGCCATCGCTCAGGAGCTCTCCGCGCGGACGGCGGAGCTCAAGGCCCAGGGGAATCTTCTTGAGGCCCAGCGCCTGGAGCAGCGCACGCGCTACGACCTGGAAATGCTGCGCGAGATGGGCTTCTGCCACGGCATCGAAAACTACTCCCGCCATCTCTCGGGCCGGCCGGCCGGCGAGCGCCCCAACTGCCTCATCGACTTTTTCCCCAAAGACTACCTCCTCTTCATCGACGAGTCCCACATCGCCGTGCCGCAGATCCGGGGCATGTACGAGGGCGACCGCTCGCGCAAGCAGACCTTGGTCGACTTCGGCTTCCGCCTGCCCTCGGCGCTCGACAACCGCCCGCTCAAATTTCACGAGTTCGAGGCCCTGGCCGGCCAGACCGTCTTCGTCTCCGCGACGCCCGGGCCCTACGAACTTCAGAAATCGAAGGGCGAAATCGTCGAGCAGATCATCCGCCCGACGGGCTTAGTCGATCCCCAGGTCATCGTGCGGCCCAGCGAGGGCCAGCTCGAGGACTTGATGGGACGCATCCGCGCGCGCGTGGAAAAAAAGGAGCGCGTCCTGGTCACCACCTTGACCAAGAAGACCGCCGAGGATTTGGCCTCTTTCCTGGCGTCCAAGGGCCTGCGCGTCAGGTACCTCCATTCGGACGTCGAGCCTTTGGAGCGCATCGAAATCCTGCGCGATCTGCGTTCGGGGAAATTCGACATTCTCGTGGGCATTAACCTTCTGCGCGAGGGTCTGGACCTGCCGGAAGTCTCCCTCGTGGCGGTCCTGGGCGCGGACCACGAGGGCTACCTGCGCTCGGAGACCACGCTCATCCAGATTTCCGGCCGCGCCGCCAGGAACGTCGGCGGCGAGGTCGTGTTCTACGCCGACGAGGTCACGGGATCGATGCGCAACGCGCTCGCCGAGATGGAGCGCCGCCGCGTCAAGCAGGAAGCCCACAACAAAAAGCACAAAATCACTCCGAAAAGCGTGGTCAAAGCCGTGGCGGATTTGGAAGAATTCCAGAGTTCGTCCAAACGGGAGGGCTTGGCCGTGCTCCGAGAGACGGCTAAGCCGCTTTCGGCCAAGGACGTGCCCGTGCTCATGGATGAGATCGAGTCGCGCATGAAAGAAGCCGCCGAAAACCTGGATTTCGAGACCGCCGCGGCCCTGCGCGATCAGTTGTTCGAATTGCGCGCCATGTCGGCGGTCAAGGCGGCCAAATGACGGCGAAAGAGCTCATCCGCGCCGCGCTGCGAGAAGACCTTCAAAGCCGGGGCGACGTCACCACGCAATTTTTCGTCCCCAAGAGCGCGCGCCTGCGCGGGGCAATCATCGCCAAGGCCGCAGGTGTGGTCTGCGGCGGCGAAGTCGCGCGGCAGGTGTTTCGGTCCGTTTCCCCCTCTTGCCGCGTCGCGATCAAAACCCGGGACGGGCGCGCGGTCAAG
>JAGWJU010000331.1 GCA_028865585.1 Elusimicrobiota bacterium
CTTCTCGCTCGCTTTAGAAGCGGCTTTTGTCATCATGTCATTTTGTATAACGCAACATAAAAGCCAATAGTTCGATCCCGCTCATCCCGTCTTTGGGGGCCGCTCATTACAGTTCCGTGCCACGAGCAATCTCTTTGGCATTTTTGTTGCGTGAAATTGGATTCGATGGAGTCTAAGAACCCGCAATTTCGCCGCCCCTTTTTAAACGGCGTGGTCGAATTAATAAATCTGCGCGTCGATCCAATATACGAGGAGAATTGTTCATGAAGAAAGCCGCATTCACCGCCGCCGTCATCCTTGTCGCACTGGCCATCGGAAAGGTCGCCCAGCAAGATCGAGCGCAGGCTCAGCAAAGCAGCGCCGCCGGGGGGCTTTTCCCAAACGATTTCGGACCGGCCGCCATCGACGTCTCCTCCTATCCCAAACAATACCAGGAGACCTATGAAGTCTTCCTACAGAAATGCTCCGTTTGCCACACCATCGCACGGACCATCAATTCCCAGTTTCTGGAAATGTCCGAAGCCGAGCAGGCGCAAATGAAGAAAACGCAGCCCGAACTGTTCAAGGATCCGAAAATTCTTGAGATCGATCCGCACATCTGGTCGCGCTACGTTCACCGCATGATGGACAAGCCGGGCTGCCCGGTCGGCAAGGACGGCAAGCGCATCTGGCAGTTCCTGGTTTATGATTCCATCGCCCGCAAAACCGGAAAGAACTTCGCCTCCTGGAAGAAAATGCGGGAGAAACTCGTGAAGGACTTCAAGATCCAACACCCCGCAAGATATAAAGAGCTTTTCAACGAAGGCCAGTAATCCAAACAAGGAACATCGAACAAATGAAACCATCATCTCTCAAGCGTTGGGCCCAAAACCTGGGATTCTTAGCCGCCTACTTGGCCGTTCTTTGGCTGGCTCAGCCGATGATCAATTCCGCGCTTCACCTCTGCCCAATGCGGGGTGACGGCATACAAGGCGCCGACGCTCTTCCGGCTTTCGCTCGGAAATACCACATGTCGTGCGAGCAGTGCCACTACGCCTTTCCCGTTCTGAACGCGTACGGTCGGCAGTTCAAGATGAACGGCTACGTGAGGGCTCCCGGAAGCGACGAGGGCGTACTCCAAAGCCAGGACAAAGAACTCTGGACTGAAAAGCTATTTCCCTGGGCCGCCATCATCCGCTCTCGCCCCTTTGACGACGGCAAGGGCGGCGTAGCCAACCAGGGCGGCCAGATGGGCGGCACGGCCAGCCCCAACACCAATGGCTTCAAGATACAGGCCGTCAACGACGTGGACATGTTCGTGGCCGGCGGCGATGCCGCCAGGCAGGTGTCCTTCTTCGGGGAAATGGACGCCAACGCTCCCGGCGGATTCTCACCGGGCCTTGGCGACATCCGGCTCGGCTACCATCCCAGCCTGTATTTCAACGCCGTGGCCATGCGGCGCGGGTTCTTCGCGGACGACCCCTACCAGACAATCGTCTCCAACGAAACGCCCACCATCGCGAACCGGGCCACGGACCTGCTCTTCAACGATCAGGGATCCATCTCAGGCAACCAAATGGTGTCGACCCCGCAGACCCTCGAGATCTACGGCCAGTATTCCCTCCCCATAATCCAGAACTCTTTCCTCTACTACTCCGGCGCCGCCTACAAGAATGCGGACTCGGGCACGCAGGCCAGCGCTCCGACCAACGGAGCGGCGCGCCTAGCCTGGGACGATACCGGCAATACGGGGCTCATGCTGGGCACTTTCGGCACCTACGGGCACGAAGGTCCCATGACTTCAAGCACCATCGGATTGCAAGTGGCCAGCCCATACACCGAGTTGACCCAGTTCGTGCGCGGCGGCTTCGACGCGCTCTGGGAGCATGGCAATTTCGCGGCGCGGGCGGCTTTCGTCTATTCGCACGATGAGGACCCCGCCGTTCGCGGCGCGGTGGCCACCGACCGGGCGGCTTATGCCGAAGTCGCATACAAATACCTCAGGAACGACAATCTCTATCCCTTCCTGATGCCCTTGGTACGGGAGAACTGGTACACGACCTTCAA
>JAGWJU010000332.1 GCA_028865585.1 Elusimicrobiota bacterium
TGCCCGCGGCCACGGCTTCGCGCAGAAGCTCCAGGTACAAGAACGCCGAGTGCCCCTCGTTGGCGTGGTAGACCGCGGCCGGAATCTTGAGCGCGCGCAAAAGCCTGATGCCGCCGATGCCCAGGATGAGCTCCTGGCGCAGGCGCATGGAGCGGTCGCCCACGTAGAGGCGGCTGGAAATTTCGCGGTCGGACGGCGAGTTGCCCTCCACGTTGGTGTCCATCAAAAAAATTTTCGCGCGGCCCAAGGCCACTTCCCAGACCGCCACCTTGAGCGACCAGGAGCCCAAAGTAAAATCGAGCACGAAGGGCTCGCCCGAGTCCGTGACCACCGGCCGCGTGGGCGAGAGATGCCAGTTGATGGGCTCGTAGACGTTCTGCTGCCAGCCGTCCACGCCGATTCTCTGCTGCACGTAGCCCTGCGGGTACATGAAGCCCACGCCGAAGAGCGGCACGCCCAAGTCGGAGGCCGTCTTGCAGTGGTCGCCCGCCAGAATGCCCAGGCCCCCCGAGTAGGTGCGCAGCGAATTGTGCAGGCCGAACTCTGCCGAGAAGTAGGCCACGGCCTTGCCCGCGAACTCGGGGTGGGCCTTGGAAAACCAGGTCTCCTCCATGCCCAGGTAGCGGTCGAACTGCCGGACCACCGAATCGTAGCGGGCCAGGAACTTGGGGTCCTGGGCCAGAACTTCCAGGCGCTTCTGGGACTGCTGCAGCAGATTGACGGGATTGTAGTTCAAGCCCACCCAGAGGGCGCGGTCGATTTCCTTGAACAGCGCGCGGGCGTCCGGATGCCAGGACCACCACAAATTGTACGCCAAGTCCTTCAAGCGGGAGAGCCGCTCGGGAACGCTCCAGGCCGTGTCTTGGGAAACTGCCATGTTCAGACCTCCGATATTTTGTTGACGGGGTGCTCGGGGAGCTTCCCCAGAGCCAGGGCGTCGACGAGGGCCTGGGCGGCCATCATCCCCATCTTTAAGCGGGTCTCCAAGGAGGCGCTGGCCAGGTGCGGCGCCAGCACCGCGTTGGGGAGCTTGGCCAAGCCCGCGGCCATCTTGGGCTCGCGCTCGTAGACGTCCAAGGCCGCGCCGCGCAGGCGGCCGGCTTTAAGAGCTTTGACCAGCGCGGCCTCGTCCACCATGGGACCTCGCGCGGCGTTGATCAAATAGGCCGAGGGCTTCATCTTGGCCAACGCCTTGGCGTCGATGAGGCGCCTGGTGCCTGCGTCCAGGGCCGCGTGCAGGCTCACGAAATCGGATTGGCGGAGCAAGTCGTCCAACTCCGCGAAGCGCGCGCCCAACTCGGTCTCCACGGCCGGGAACACGCGCTGGAGATCGTAGTAGAGCACGTTCATGGAAAAACCCTTGGCCCGGCGCGCCACGGCCTGGCCGATGCGCCCGAAGCCCACCACGCCCAATGTCTTGCCGTGGACGTCCGAGCCCAGAATCATGAGCGGGTCCCAGCCTTTGTAGCGCCCGGCGCGCATGTAGGTGTCGCCTTCGACCACCCGGCGCGCGGCGGCCAAGAGCAGCGCCCAGGTAAAATCCGCGGTGGTCTCGGTCAGCACGCCCGGCGTGTTGGTGGCCAAGACCCCTTTCCTGGTGCAGGCCGGGACGTCGATGTGGTCGAAGCCCACGGAGTAGGTCGAGACGATTTTAAGCTTGGGCGCGGCGTCCAAAAGCTGCTGGTCCACCTTCTCGGTCAGGACGCAGAGCAGCCCCTCTTTGTCCTTTATTTTTCGCAGAAACTCGGGCCGGGGAATGGCCGTGTCCTTGCCGCGGTAATCGACCTCGAAATGGGAGGACAAAAGCCGCAGGGCTTCTTCGGGAATGCGCCGAGTGACGAGGACCTTCGGCCGTCGCATGAGTTCGAAGCTATAGTATCATATTTATGTGACCCTCTCCGTCGAGGAGCTCTTGAAGGACTCCCCGGTCATCCAGTCGCCCATGGCCGCGTGCACGGACTTGCCCTTTCGCCTGATCGCGCGCGAGCGCGGCCTGGCGTTTTCCTTTTTGGAGATGGTCTCGGCCCAGGC
>JAGWJU010000333.1 GCA_028865585.1 Elusimicrobiota bacterium
GGGCCGGCGCGGGCGCCCGCGCCGGGAACCACGACGGAGGAATCCGCCCCGGGCCTCTCGGAGATCGAGCGAAAAATTTTGGAGGCGGTCGGTTCGGAAGAGCGCGGCCTCGAGGATTTGTGCGCGGCGACCGGCCTTGATCCGGCCGATTTATCGGCGCCCCTGTTTCACATGGAGCTCAAAGATTTGATTCAATCCCTACCTGGACAACGCTATGCCAAAAAAATCCGCTAAGCCCGCGCCGGAGAAAAAAACCGGACCCGCGGCCAAATCCAAGAAAACCGGCGCAGCCCTGGTCGTGGTCGAATCGCCGGCCAAGGAGCGCACCATCGCGCGCTTCCTGAAGAACGGCTACGTGGTGCGCAGCTCTTACGGCCACGTCCGAGATCTGCCGGTGCGCAAGATGGGCGTGGACGTCAAGAAGGGCTTCGCGCCGGAGTACGTGCTCTTGCCCCGGGCCAAGAAGATCCTGGCCGAGTTCAAGCCCCTGGTCGAGAAGTCCTCCTACGTCTACCTGGCGACCGACCCCGATCGCGAGGGCGAAGCCATTGCCTGGCATCTCTCCGAACTTCTGGGTCTGCCGCCCGAGCGCATCCGCCGCATCGCTTTCCACGAAATCACGCCCCAGGCCGTGGCGCACGCCCTGGAGTCGCCGCGCGCCATCGACCTGGGTTTGGTCCAGGCCCAGCAGGCCCGCCGCGTCATCGATCGTCTGGTGGGCTACACCCTGTCGCCGCTCTTGTGGGCCAAAATCCAGCGCGGGCTCTCCGCCGGCCGCGTGCAGTCCGTCGCCGTCCGCTTTTTGACCGAGCGGGACAAGGAGATTAAGGATTTCCAGTCCGAGACCTTCTGGACCGCCGCGGCCCTGTGCCGCAAAGGGGAGAGCGCGCCCTTTGACTGCCGTTTGATCGAGTTCAAGGGAGAAAAGGTCGAGGTGCAGAAGACCTACGCCCTTTTTGCCGAGGACTACCGGGTGCGCCAGACCGTTTTGAAGACGCAGGCGGACGCGGACGCGGTCGAGGCGGCGATCTCCGGCGGAGCCTTGACCGTTAAGACCGTCGAACGCAAGGAAGCCCGCCGCCGTCCTCCTCCGCCTTTTTCCACGAGCCTCCTGCAGCAGGCGGCGTCGCAAAAGCTGGGGTTCGTTTCGGATCGCACCATGCGCATCGCGCAGTCGCTTTACGAAGGCGTGGACATCGGCGCCGACGAGCCGGTCGGCCTCATCACCTACATGAGGACCGACTCTTTCGCGGTCTCGGAGATCGCGGCCGCGGAAGCCGCAAGCTATTTGAAGGAGCGCTTCGGTCCGCGCTACGCGCCGGCCGAACCGCCCAAGTACCAGACCAAGTCGCGCGGCGCTCAGGAAGCCCACGAGGCCGTCCGTCCGACGAGCATCTCGCGCACGCCCGAGTCCGTGCGCAAGTACCTGTCTCCCGAGCAGCACAGGCTCTACGATCTTATCTGGAAGCGCTTTGCCGCCAGCCAGATGGCCGAGGCGGTCTACGACACGGTCTCCGTGGAGATCGAGGGCCCGCAGTCTTTGTGGCGCGCCTCCGGCCGCGCGATGAGGTTTGAGGGCTTCCTCAAGGTTTACGCCATCTCCCCGGAGGAAGAAAACGAGAAGGAGGACGGAGATGAGGGAGAGGAGAAGGCGGCCATCCCGGCGGACCTGAAGGAAGGCGATGCCCTGGCGGTCGAGCGCTTTATTAAGGAAGAGCACCATACCAGCCCGCCTCCTTATTACAACGAGGCCAGCCTCATCAAGGCCATGGAAAAGCACGGCATTGGCCGGCCTTCGACTTACGCGCCCACCATCAAGACCATCGTCGGGCGCGGCTACGTGCGCCGTAATCCCAAGGACCGCCGGCTTTTGCCCAGCGAACTCGGCATCCTGGTCACCGAAAGCCTTAAAAAGCATTTTGAGGGAATCGTCAGCCTGACCTACACCGCCGAGGTCGAGGAGAAGTTGGACGCCATCGCCGAGGGCAAGGACGAGTGGACCAAGGTGGTCAAGGACTTCTACGGCCC
>JAGWJU010000334.1 GCA_028865585.1 Elusimicrobiota bacterium
TCGACCGCCTCAACCAAGCCCAGGATGCGGCCGCCCAGGGAGATGGTCTCGCCCTTCAGGCCCGCGGGAAAGCCCGTCCCGTCAAAGCGCTCGTGGTGCTCCCGGATGGCCGGAAGAGCCCCTTCCAAAATCTTGATGCCCTCAAGCATGCGCACGGACAAAAGCGGGTGAGTTTCTTCCGAGACGTTGGACAAACCCATTTCTCCCAAGAGCCTGATGTTGCGGAACGCCAAATAGCCCACATCGTGAAGCAGGCCGGCGTAGTAGAGCATCCGGTAGTCGTGCTCGCCGACGTCCAAGGCGCGGCCCACGGCGCAACAGAGCCTCGCGGCGCGGCCTGGGTGGCCCTGCATGCCCGGCTTGGCCGTTTCAATGAGAGAAACCAGAAGCTCCAGGATGTGGGAGAAAAAATTCTTCTGATCGGAAATCATCCGGGTATTGGTGATGGCGACCGAGGCCAGGCCCGCGAGGCTCTCCAGGAGCTTGGCGTCGATCTCGGTGTACTTCCCCCGGCGCTTATTCAAGACCTCGATGACGCCGACGAGGTCGCCTTTAAAGAACATGGGCACGCACAGCACCGAGCGGGTCTCAAAGCCCGAAGCCTTGTCGAAGCGGCCCGTGAAGCGCGCGTCGTTCTTGACGTCGTTGACGATCTCAATCTTGCGGTTGGTGGCCACCCAGCCGGCGATGCCCTGGCCCAGCGGCAGCGTCATGGTCCGGATGGCCCTGGCCTTGTCCCCCGAGGCCACGCGGAAAAACAGGTTTTTCCGATCGTCGGTCAGGAGCATGATGGCGCTGGCCTCGGAGTCGAGGAGCTTCTCCGCCTCCGCGCCGATGTGGCGCAAGAGGGTGTCCAAATCCATATTGGAATTGAAGCTCCCGGCGATGGAGAAAAGCTCCAGGGCCGTGCGCGTATCCAAGGAAAGCTCCGGAGCCATCTTACTCGACGCCTCCCAGGACTTCGCGCACCGTCGTCAAGCCCATGAGCACCTTTTCCAGCCCGTCCTGCACGATGGAGCGCATGCCCTCCTTGACCGCCTCGGCGCGGATGGGATCGGCCGCGATTTCACGGAGGCAGAGCGCGCGCAGAGAGTCGGACATCACCAGGAGCTCGTGCAGCCCGATGCGCCCGCGGAAAGCGAGCTTCTTGCAGGCCTCGCAGCCCTCGGCAGACGGTCCGTGGATTTTCACGCCGGGCTTGAGCTCGACGGCGTTTTCGGCGAATATCTGCTTTTCCTCGGGCGTCGGATCGTGGGCCACCTTGCACTTGTCGCAGAGCTTGCGCGAAAGCCGCTGGGCCATGACGGCCTTCAAGGTGGTCGCCACCATGTAAGCCGGGATGCCCATTTCAACCAAGCGCGAAATGGCCGAGGGCGCGTCGTTGGTATGGATGGTGGAGAAGACCAAGTGGCCGGTCATGGCCGCCTCCATGGAGATGTGCGCGGTTTCCTTGTCGCGGATTTCGCCGACCATGATGACGTCGGGATCCAAGCGGAGGAACGAGCGCAGGGCCGTGGCGAAGTCGAAGAACTTGTCCTCGCCAAGCTTCAAGTCCGGATTGACCGGAACCTGGATGATGCCGTCCAAATTATACTCGACCGGGTTTTCCGCGGTTAAAATCTTGATGTCCGGGCGGTTGATGTGGTTCAAGGCGGCGTAGAGCGTGGTCGACTTGCCTGAGCCCGTGGGGCCGCAGAGCAGGATGAGGCCGAAATTTTTCTTGCCGCCGATGCCCTTTAAAAGGCTCAGGAACCTGTCCTGGGTGTCGGGTAAAAAGCCCATTTTTCCGATGTCCACCTGCGCGGCCTTGCGATCCAAAATACGCATGACGCAGGACTCGCCGTAGACCGCCGGGACGATTTCGACGCGGAACTCGATGGGGTTGCCTTGCGCTAAAATCTGGATGCGCCCCGACTGCGGGATGCGGCGCTCGGTGATGTTCATCGAGTTGGTCATGATCTTGATCTTGGCCGAGATGGCGTTGCGGTAGCCCCACGGCACGCTGAAGGGACCC
>JAGWJU010000335.1 GCA_028865585.1 Elusimicrobiota bacterium
GTCAGACCCAGCGGCAGGCCGGTCAAGCCGCCGATGCCGAACATGGGCAAAAAGGCCAGGGCGTAAAGCATGGGCGTGTTGAAGCGGATGGAGCCTCCGTGCAGGCTGTAAATGAGGCAGGTCAGGAGAGCCACCGATGGGACCGAGATGATCATGGTGGTCACCAGGAAGAAATTGGCCAGGATGGGCGACATGCCGCTTAGGAACATGTGGTGGGCCCAGACCACGAAGGAGAGCGCTCCGATGAAGAGCATCGAGGAGACGATGATTTTGTAGCCATGCAGCGGGCGCCGCGTGTTGTTGGCGATGATTTCGGCCACGATGCCGATGGGCGGAAGCACCAGGATGTAGACCTCCGGATGGGCCAGGAACCAGAATAGGTGCTGCCACAAAAGCGGCTGCCCGCCGCCCGATCCTTTATAAAGGACGCCGAAAATCATGACTTCTTTGGGCAGGAAAAAGCTCGTGTGCAGGACCCGGTCCATCAGCTGGAGGACGCCGCCCGCCTCCAGCGGCGGGAAGGCCAGCAACAAGAGCACGGAGGCCACGAATTCCGACCAGACAAAGACCGGCATGCGCCACAGGGTCAGACCGGGCGCGCGCATGTTGATGATGGTGGTCAGGAAGTTGATGGCGCCGAGAAGCGACGAGGTGATGACGAAAATCATCGCGACAATCCAGGCCGTTTGCCCGGGATTGAAGTCGGCCAAAGGGGGATAGGAGGTCCAGCCGGACTGGGCCGCGCCGCCGGGCAGGAAAAACGAGGAGAGTAGAAAAACAGAGGCGGAGAGATAGAGCCAATAGGAAAGCATGTTCAGCCGGGGGAAGGCCATGTCGGGCGCGCCAATCTGGAGCGGAACGATATAATTTCCGAAGGCGCCGACGGCCAGGGGCACGATGCCGAAGAAAACCATGATGGTGCCGTGCATGGCGCCCAAGGAATTATAGAAGGCTCCGGTCATCACGCCGTTGGGCGCCAAGCGCGCGGGCAGCCAGCGGCCCAGCACGGGAATCGGCGCGTAGGGAAACGCGATCTGCCAGCGCATGATCATCACGAAGATGAAGCCGATGAGCAGCATGGAGAGCGCCGTGAACATGTACTGCAGGCCGATGGTCTTGTGATCCGTGGAGAAAACGTACTTCCTGGTCCAGCTTTGGTTGTGGTGGGTTGTCTCCATTTTCGGTCCTAGAAGGAATTGGCGCTGCCGGCCGGCTGGGCGGCTGCTTGGGCCGGCGCCATGGATTTAAGCCACGCCTGGTAGTCTTTCTCGCTCTCCACGATGACGCGGCCGTGCATCAGGCTGTGGCCGAAGCCGCAGAGCTGGGCGCAGAACAGCTCGTAGGTTCCGACGCGCGTCGGCGTCACCCAGACGGGGATCATCATTCCCGGCACGATGTCCTGCTTCAAGCGGAACGGGACGATGGAAAAATCGTGGATGACGTCGAGCGAGGATAAATTAAAAAGGGTGGGCACGCCCACGGGCAGGTGTATCTCGTTGGCCAGGACGATGTCGTCCTTGGCGGCCGGATCCTTGAGATCGAGCCCGACGGGATTGGTGAAGGAGACCATCTTCGGATCGCTCTTGCCGAACTTGCCGTCAGGGCCCGGGTAATGGACGTTCCAGGCGAACTGCTGGGCCACGATGTCGACGGTGTTGACCTTGCCCATGGGCTCGTCGACCTTGATGCGGCTCCAGACGGGAATGGCGTAAAGCACGATGAGGCCGATTTCAAAAACCATGACGATGAGGTCGGGGATGAGGCTGCCCCAGCCGCCGTGGCCGCTGTCGCGCTTGGCCGGCACGCCGTCCTTCCGGCGGTAGCGGATGAGCAGGTAGGCGAAAAAGATGCCCCACAGGACGAAAATGGCGAGCATTGCGGCGTGAATGAGGAGGAGGCCGTAGTCGATGGAGTGCGCGTAGCCGGATGCCTCGATGGGAAGCCCCAGCCAGCGATAATAGCCGCTCATCCGATAGGCAGGGTAACAAATATTCCGATTTTTTGCAAATTC
>JAGWJU010000336.1 GCA_028865585.1 Elusimicrobiota bacterium
CGCCGATGAAAAGAGCGGTCCGCCGGGCCAAAAAGCGCCGCCCGAAGCTCGCGGCGGGAAGCCGCGCGTCCGCCCAGGTGCGCACGACGGCGATTTTGCGTCCGAAGGCCAAAGCCGCGGCCAGGGAATGCGCCGAGCCCGTGTGCGCGTTGATGATCTCGACGCCCGCGGCCTTGGCCGCCTGGCGCAGGGAGGGCAGCGCGGCCCAGGGCGAGCCGATTTCGCGCGCCGCCAGGCCCGCCGCGCGCGCCGCTTTCGCGGCGAAGGAGCCGCGCTGGGCCCAGAAATAAACGTCGTGCCCGCAGTTCTGCTGGGTCTGGGCCAAGGAGAGCGCGTAATGGGCCAGGCCCGAATCCCAGCTTTCGTCGTGGAGATGGAGAATTTTCATGCGCGGCCTCCGGCCTTGGCCGCGGCGGCCGGGGGTTTTTGCGCGAGCATTTCAAGGGCGGTTTCCAGAACCTCGTCCGTCATGATGAGGCGCATGCACAGGAAGTGCCCGTGCGGGCAGGCTTTTCCGCCGTGCAGGCGGCAGGGACGGCAGGTGAGATCCGCCTCCAAGACGCGGTGGCGCGGGCCGTAGGGAAAAAAACCAAGCTCGCGCGTGGTGGGGCCGAAAACGGCCAAGGTCGGCACGCCCAGGCCCGCGGCCATGTGCATGGGCCCGGAGTCGTTGGTGATAAAGAGCGGGAAAAAGGACAGGAGCGCCTTGAGCTCTTTTAAGTCCGTCTTGCCGCAGAAATCTTGGGCGCCGCTCTGGGCCGCGACGCGGGCGCAAAGTTCCCTATCCTGCGGGCCGCCGACCAGCACGGGCGTAAAGCCCCGTTCCGAGAGCCCGCGGCACAGGGCCGCGAAGCGCTCCTCTGGCCAGCGCTTGGTGGGCCACGCCGAGCCGGGGTGCACGCCGACGAAGGTCCGGCCCGGATTGGTTCCGGCCGTGTCCAAGGCGCGCGCCATCTTTTCTTTTTCCGCCGGGTCCGGCCGGAGGTAGACCGACTCCGGCGCCGCGGCGGCCGCGCGCGCGTCGTGCCCGCCGCCCAGCGGTTTTAAGAGCGCGAGGTTTCTCTCGGCGTCCGGCATGAGCCAGGTCCAGGGAACCCTGTCCGTCAGAAGGAAGCTGCCGGCGCTCGAGGAAAAACCGACGCGGCGCGGAATGCCGGAGAGACGGGCCAAAAGCGCGCTGCGAAACGAGCGGTGCGGAATAATCGCGGCGTCAAAGCGCTCCTGCCGCAAGCGCCGCGCCAGGAGCCGCAGGCCGCCCAAGCCGCGGTTTTGCCCGCGCTTGTCGTCGATGAGGACCTCGTCGATGGACGCGCGCGCGCGGAAGACGTCGGCGGTCTTCTCCAGCGTCAGCACCGCGAGCCGCGCGCCGGGAAAGCGGCGCTTGAACTCGTCGGCCAGCGGCAAAGTCAGGAGCGCGTCGCCCAGGAAGGCGCTTTGGACGATAAGAAAAGACTTGGCGTCCCCTGAGCTCGCGGCGCCAAGTGCCGCGGCCGAGTAATCGCCCAGCGCCACGCCGGTGTTTTGCGGCGCGATGCCCCAGCGGCCGAGCGCCTCCAGGTAGCGTTCCATCACGTGCTTTTCCAGCCGCGGCGAGCGCCGGCCAAGGAAGACGAAGAGGCGCCTGGCCCAGGCGTCCTTGCGGTAGACCGAGACTTCGGGGACGGCCGCGAAGCGCCGCAGGAGCGCGGAGCGCAGGTTGGCGTGGAGGTCCAGGAGGTGCGTAAAGCCCGATGCGCGGATTTTGGCCAGCGCCGGGAAAAAGCCGTCGAAAGAGATGACCTCGTCCGCGAAAGGGCTGCCCTCGAGGGCCGCGGCGTAGCGGCGCTTGACCAGGACTGAGACCCGGCACCCCGGCCAGGCGGCTTTGAGGTTGCGCAGGACCGGGGCGACCAGGAGGACGTCGCCCAGGGACGAGAGGCGCACCACCAGGATGTTCCGGCGCGCGTTTTCCGTCGACGATAGGCCCATCGGGGAATTATACAAAAGCTGATCTGCCCCAACAT
>JAGWJU010000337.1 GCA_028865585.1 Elusimicrobiota bacterium
AAATGAGCTCAAAAGTTCGGGCATTGTAGACAAGCTCAAGGCCATGAAGGAGCGCACCACCTTGACGCTTACGGAAATCGACGTCAAGAACGACACGCCCCAGGTGCTTGAGGTCCGGGTCAAGGGATATCGGGATATCAGTTCCTACCTTCCCGGGGTCGCCCCGGACGAGGTGGTATTCGAAGATGATCTCGTGCTGAAGAAAGTTCCGCGCAGCGACGCGGCTCCCTACGGCCTGCTCGTGGAGGACGATGAGACTTCCTACTTTAAAAAATGATCTTGGAAACAAGGCCTTGGCGTTCGTGACAGTGACGGCGGCGATGGCGGCTTTTTTCTGGCCTCTGCCCAGGGTGAGCCGGGAAGCCGATCCGTCCGCAGCGGATTTGAGCGGAAAGATACTACTCAAAGTCGTCGAGGCCCCGGCCAAAGCGGGGTTTCCTCTCTTCCCGCCTTTCCCCGGAGCTATCGGCGATCCCGCCGTGACAGTGCCGCCACCGCTTTGGCGTCATGGTTTCCGGGCAGTGAAGCGGACGCGCCGGATTCGGCCCGGATTGAAAGAAGAAAAGAAGCAGCCGGCCCCTAAAAATATTTCTGCCGCTCCAGCCAAAAATCCTCCGCCGGCGGAGCCCGGACTGATTCCCTCCGATCCGGCCGGAGCGACGCCAAAGATACAGGACCTGGAGGACTTCGCATGGCAGGACGTGATGGACCGCTATGAGACGGATGAGTCCAGGTACGCCCTGGACCAGGAAGCTTCCTCGGCCGGGATGATTCTGCGCTTCCTGGGGGTGGAAAAGCGAAGCGGATTCTACGTTCTTAAGGCTTGCGTCGAAAACCAGACGGGTTCTGATTTCTTCATCAAGGACTTTCAGGCGCGCTCGGGCAAGGAGACGCTTGAAAGCCGCGCGCTTTTCCGCGTGCTGGTCGAGGCGGGCAATTCCCGGACGGGCTACTTGCTCTTTCGCCCGCCTTTGAACGGCAAGGATGTCCAAATCGTGCTTGAGGAGGATGGTGGAGAAGGCCGCAGATTATCGCTGCCGCTGGCTCTGCCTTTTTAGGAATGAACAATATCGAAATCGGATTGGCATTGCTTCTGATGCTTCCTGCAGGGCTTGTCCGGGCGCAGTCGGACGGGACGACTCTTAATTCCATGGTCTTCGCCGCGGCGGGGACGGACGGAACTCCCAAGTCGTGGCGGGGCGTGACGAAGAAAGAGCAGTCGAAGACCAATTATTTCCTGCCGACCGGATTCACCTTCCCGGCCCGCTTGGTAAATGCCGTTTTTTCCTACAACGTAGAGTCGCCGGCCATCGCCATGGTGGACCGGGACGTGGATTATCTGGGCCAAGTGGTCATTCCGGCCCAGACGCAAATTATCGGCACGGTCTCGGTCCAGCAGGATCACGACCGAATTCTGGTCACCTTCCATACTATCGTCTTCCCCAAGGGAGACGAGATTAAGTTCACGGGCCTAGGGCTTTCCCTGGACGGCTCCTTGGGCATTCCCGGCGAGGTGGAGACGCACAAGGACTCGGAGGTGGCGAACACCGTTCTGCGCTCATTGGTCACCGGCACCCAGGACGCGGTAAGCATGAGCGGCGTGAATCCCATCACGAGCCAGGCCATGGAGGGACTCTCGAACGAAGCCGCGGGAACATTAGATCACCAACGCGAACGCATCACCACCAGCATCTCAGTTCCAGCCGACACGGCGCTCAAAATCTATTTACCCAGGAGGATTGAGTATTGAGCCAAGCACTGGTACAAGAAAATCCGTCATCTCTAGCTGAGAATGAAAGAGAACATAGCCCGAGGGGGGGATTTTGCGCCAAGCATGGCAAAAACTGCTCCCGGCCGAGCGTCGAAGGTTTTACTGATGACGACCTTAGCCAATTCCGCCGC
The DNA here is from genome assembly GCA_028865585.1 of Elusimicrobiota bacterium. Taxonomy (GTDB): domain Bacteria; phylum Elusimicrobiota; class Elusimicrobia; order UBA1565; family UBA9628; genus JAGWJU01. The sequence continues at coordinate 1,903 of JAGWJU010000337.1, forward strand.
TTTTGCGGCGTCTATTTCAAGGCCGCCCTCAGCCAACATCCAATTAACCAAACGCGCCCCTCGAACCAAAATGATAGGTCTTGACTTATATATGCCT
>JAGWJU010000338.1 GCA_028865585.1 Elusimicrobiota bacterium
ACGGGCAGGACCTCGTAGACGTCTCCCACCACGCCCAAGGTCGCGATGTCCATCATGGGGCAGGCCGGGTCCGTGTTGACGGCCACGATGTTGGCCGAGGAGGCCATGCCGGCCAAGTGCTGGATTTGGCCCGAGATGCCGCAGGCCACGTAGAGCTTGGGGTGCACCGTGCGGCCGGTGAGGCCCACCTGGTGGCGGTAGGCAATCCAGCCGGCGTCGACGACCGCGCGGCTCGCCCCAACCGCGGCGCCCAAGGTGTGCGCGAGATCGCGGATGAGTTTGAAGCCCTCCGCGTTGCCCAGGCCCCGGCCGCCCGAGACGATGCGCTCGGCCGCGCCCAAGTCGATTTCCCCGGCCTCGTCGGCCTTGAAGGACGCGACTTGCGCGCCCGCGGGGACGGGGGCTGAGGCCAGCGCTGCCACCTGGGCCGTTTTCCCGGCCGCGACCGGCGCGGCCTCGAAGCACATCGGCTGCACGGTCAAAATCTTCACGTCCGACTTGAAGCTCACCTCGGCGACGATGTTGCCGCCGTACTGGTAGCGCTTGGCGGACAAGGCGCCGCCCGAGCCGGAGATTTCGCAAATCTCGGCGGCCACGCCGGCTTTCAAGAGCACCGAGAGGCGCGCGGCCAGGGAGCGGCCGGCCACGGAAGCGGCCAAGAGCACCACGCCCGCGGCTTCCTGCTTGGCCGCGGCGGCCGTCGCGGCCGCGTAGGCCTCGTCCACGAACTCGTCGAGCGCCGGGTCCAGCGAGGTCAGGACCTTGTCCGCGCCGCGCTCGCCCAGCTGCTTGGCGAAATCGGCGGCTTTCGTTCCGAAGACCAGGGCCGAAACCGTGCCGCCGGTCGCGGCGGCCGCTTTCTTGGCGGCGGTGATGAGCTCGAAAACGGCGGGCGGCAGGGCGCCCCGCTGAGGGACGGCGACGATGAGGACGTTTTTTTCTCCGGCCATTAGATGATCTTCCTTTCGATGAGAATGTCGACGAGCTTCTTGGCCTTGTCCGCGGCCGTAGCGCCCTCTATTTTCATGCCCGCGGGCCGCGACGGCGGCGGGCTCTGGCGCGTGACGGAGGTCGCGGCGCCGGCGGCGCCGACCTCTTCGGGCTTCAAGCCCAGGTCGGCCGCGCCCCAGTTGGTCACGGCCGCCTTCTTGGCCGCCATCTTGCCCTTCAAGGAGGGCAGGCGCGGCTCGTTGATTTCCTTGATGGTCGAAATCGCGGCGGGGAGCTTGACCTTGACGGTCTCGACGCCGTCTTCCATCGCGCGCCACACCGAGGCGGAGGCTTCGTCCACCGACTCGATTTTCTTGACCGAGACCACCCCCGGCCAGTTCAGCCAGGCGGCGGTCATGGCGCCCACCATGCCCGAGTTGCCGTCGTTGGTGTTCTTGCCGAAGAGCACCAGATGCACGGGCTTTTGCGCATGGAGCTTTTGGACGGCCGCGGCCAAGGCGCGCGCGGTCGCGTAGGAGTCGCCGCCGTCAAATTCGGGGCCGGCCACCAGGACCGCGGCGTCAATGCCGCGGGAGACGGCTTCCCGGAGCGCCGCGTCGGCCGAGTCCGCGCCCAAGGTGAGCGCGGTGGCGGTCGAGCCCGGCACGCGCTCCTTCAAGCGCACGGCCTCTTCGACCGCGTACTCGTCAAAGGGGTTTAAGCCGTAGGCCAAGCCGGCGGTCTTGACCTTGCCCGTGGCGGAGTCCACGGAGACCGAGGTGGTGGCGGGAGTGTGTTTGACGCAGACGACGATGTTGAGCGGCATGGCGACTCCTTGGTTTGCGACGATTGTGCCAAAACGGTGGTTGGGATAGGATTCGAACCTATGTAGGGCAGGGCCCGACGGTTTTACAGACCGTTGCTTTTGACCGCTCAGCCACCCAACCTAAAACAATTTTTGTCAGACGACCCTGGCGGAGTTTCCGCCGAAATTGCGCTCATATTTTAGCATACCGACTGAGGGCCGGGGGCGTGGCGCGGCGTCAGCGCAGCAAGAGCAGCGAGA
>JAGWJU010000339.1 GCA_028865585.1 Elusimicrobiota bacterium
GGCCTGTCCTGGAAGAGCTTCTCGGTGGACTACGCCTGGGCGCCTTTCTCGGATCTGGGCATGACCAACCGCGTCTCCCTCGCCTTCCGGTTCTAAAGCGGAACTCTAGCCTCGCGCCCGGGAGCGCAGGAGCTTGAGCATCTGGCCGTGGATGAGGCCGTTGGAGGCCATGGTCTGGGGGCCGAATTGCGAAGGCTCTTCAAGCGCGCGGCCGGAAAAATCCGTGGCCTTGCCCCCCGCCTCGCGGACCAAAAGAATCCCGGCCGCGACGTCCCAGGGCCCCAGGCTCCACTCCCAATAGCCGTCCGAGCGCCCGGCCGCGATCCAGGCCATGTCGAGCGCGGCCGAGCCGCTGCGCCGGATGTCGTGGCAGCGCGGCAGAAATTTCCGCACCACGCCCGCGTAGAAGGCGGCCTTTTGCGCGCGATCATAAGGAAAGCCGGTGACCACGAGGGATTGGGCCAGGCGCCGGACCTTGGAGACGCGCATGGGCCGGCCGTTCAAGCGCGCGCCGCGCCCGGCCTGGGCGGTGAAGCTTTCTTGGCGGAACGGGTCGTGCACGCCCGCGGCCAGGAGCCGGCCGCGGTGCAAGACGGCGATGGAGACCGAGGAGACGGGGTAGCCGTGGGCGTAGTTGACCGTGCCGTCCAAGGGATCCACGATCCAGAGAAAATCCGAGCCGCTTTGGCGCCGGCTTTTTTCCTCCGCGAGCCAGTCGTGGCTCGGGAACGCCCGATGAATGATTCCGAGAACGGCTTTTTGGCTTTCCAGATCGGCCTGGGTCAGCGGGTTGGCCCGGCCCTTGTAGCGCGCGCGCACGCGGCCGAAGCGCCGGCGCAGAATGGCCCCGCCCGCTTCGAGGGCTCGGTCGATGACGCGTCCAAAACTTTCTAAATCAGTTGGTTTTGGACGCGCCGAACCTACGGCCTTTGGATGTTCGGCGCGGGCGAAGGGTTCGGGGTTCATGGGATTTTCAGCGCGCGCGTGATGAGCCGCGCCAACGCCTTGGGATCGGCGCGCGGGGCTTGCAGGACGCCGCGCGCGCCGGCGGCGCGCAGGGCTTGGGTGGCGGTGGGGCCCAAGGCGGCAAAGAGGCAGCCGCGGCGCAGGCGGCTCCAGGTGGCGGTCCCGATTTGGGCCCGGAAGGCGCGCACGGCCGAGCCGGAAAAAAACGCCGCGGCGCAGAGCCGTCCGCCCAGCGCCAGGCGCCGGAGCTGGGCCGCGTGGCCGCGGTCGGCCGCGGTGCGGTAGGCCTCCACGGCCTCGACGCGGGCGCCTTTGGCGCGCAGGCCTCGGATGAGATCGTCTTTTCCACCCCTGGCGCGCGGAACCAGGACGCGCAGGCCGCGGATGGCCCCGGCCGCGCGCGCCAGATTGCGGCCGCCGGGATTGTCCGGAACCAAGTCCGCCCGCCATCCGAACCGCGCCAAGGCCCGCGCCGTCGCGGGTCCGACCGCCAGCGTCAGCGCGGGAGCTTTGGGTTTTTTCAGGCGCAGCCGCCGCGCGCGCGAAAAAAAAGCGTCCACCGCGTTGGCGCTGGAAAACGCCGCGGCGTCGAAGTTTTTCCAGCCGCGCAGGGCGGCGTCGAGGCCGCGCCAGGACGCGGGCGGCGCCGCGCGGATGACGGGCGCGGAGAGCGCTTCGAGGCCGGCGCGCTCAAGCGCCCGCGCGAGTTCGCTCGTTTTTTCCGGAGCGCGGGCGAGAAAAACCAGGGGCCGCGCGGCTTTGGCCGTCATACTTCGCGCCGCATGATGGGGCGCGTCGGGGAGCGGCGCAACGCTTCGGAAAATCCGGCCTTGCGAAACGCCGAGGCGGCGCCCCACCACAAGAAGGCGTCGGCCTGCCGGTTTTTTGCGTCGACGGGATAGCCTTCCAGAAGCTTGGCGCCTTTTTTGCGGGCGAAGCGGACGGCGGCTTCGAGCAGCGCTCGCGTGACGCCGCGCCCGCGGAACTTCTTGGCCACGAAAAAACAGGGGACGGACCAGGCGGGCTT
>JAGWJU010000340.1 GCA_028865585.1 Elusimicrobiota bacterium
TCGTCGTAAATCACCGTGCCCGGCCCGCGCAGGGCGCAGGTGAGCGTGATGTAGCCGCCGTCGACGTGGAGCTTGGCGCCGGTTTCGGGCGGCGGGTTGACCCGAATCTGCACGTCGCGGATCGCGATGTTCTCATCGGGCAGCGCGGCTTGAAGCTCGCGCGTGAGGCCTTCGACGAAGCTCCGAACGTCCGCGACCAGCTCGGGCGGCTGCTTCTTGTTCGTTCTCCACTCCCGGCCGCCTTCCTCTAAAAAGGCCCACTGCCAGAATCCGCTCCCCGGGTTTTCCGCGGCCGATTTGTCAATCGCGGCAAGAATCCGGCTTTCAAGATGGAAATCGGGAACTTGGCCGGGAGAGAGCACGGCGAAGCTTCCATTTTTAAGCGCGGAAAGCGGGTTGGATTGCGCGCGCCCGGCGGCGGAGGCGCCCGGGAGGGAGGGCAGACCCAAGGCCTCTTGCGCCTGCGTCCGCGCCTCGGAAAGCGCCCGCGCCTGGGCCCGCGCGGCTTCATTGAGCGCGGTCGGGGGCCCGCGGGACTGCGTTCCCTCGGCGTCATAAGGTGAGGGCAGGCCGCGGGCTTTGAGCTCGAAGTGCTTGCTGACGGCGGCGAAGTTGGCCTGGGCGGCCGGCGGCAGCAGGGCGAAGTCCGGGCTGCTCCGGAGCGCCTTGAGGAAGGACGGCGTTCCGTCGATCATCTGCCGGTCCGTCGGCCCGGCCTTGCCGGCGGCGGCCGCGGCGGCGCGCAGCTCGTCGGCGAGGGCGAGGACCTGGCGCTCGGCCGACTTCGGCCCGCCGACGTAGGCGGCCGACTTGTCGAAGAAGCTCAAGCGCCGTCCCCAGAGCAGCGCCCACTGCCGGGAGGCTTCATCGGGGAAGGCCTGCCGGACGGAGTCCTCGAAGACGGCCTGGAGCCGCTTCTGCTCCTCGGGATCTGGGCTGAAATCGGTGGCGTCGATGAGGGCGAGGACCTGGGCCGGCGTGAAGCCGAAGCGCGCCGACAAGTCCTCGAGCAGACGCCGGGACCGCGGGTCGGAAGCCAGGTAGCCGCGCGTGCGCGCCACGCCGGGCGGCGTGCCGGGCCGGCGCAGCGGATCGATGTCATGGAAGGCCGCGGCCGTGATGAGCAGCGCCTTCTGGCTGTCGGTCAAAGAGCCTTCGGGCAGGCCGTTGAGAGACAGAGCCGTCAGATTCGGAACATCCTGGGAGTGGCCCAGGCCGTGGTAGAGAGGGTTCTGCCCGCCCGGATGCCGCGAAAGCTGGTAGTCGGAGAGTTGCCGCGCCAGATCCGCCGGAGCGCCGAGCTTGACCAGAGCGGAGACGAAGTAGGGCGGGGCGGCGGGCTGAGCCGCAGCCGGAGCGGCTTCCGGCGCGTTGTCCGCAGCCGCGGGGGCTGCGATCATCGGATGGGGGGTGAGCGCCGCGGTTTGCGGCGCAACATCGGAAGCGGCGGCCTGCGGCGCGGCGGCGTTTAAAGCGGAAGGCGGCAAAGCGGTCCGGCTCAAAGACGCCGGAGCGTCGGTCAAGAATCCCGGACCCGAGAGCGGCGCCGCCAGGGAGTTGATTGGAACCGGCGCGGAAAGGCCTGAAACCGCGTCCGCTCCGGAGGCGGAGTCGCCCTGCTCTTGAGCGCGGGCGAGCGCGGGCGCGAGGAAAAGCAGCGCCGCCGCAGCCCGCCAAGCCCGGAGCTTCATATATTAAGGAAGCATAACAGCGGGACGGCTTTTGCGCAAGTGCAGGTCGCCGACGGGCCTTTGCTCCGGCCGCGGGGGGAGAGCGTTAAAGCGCGTCTAGGCGTTGAGAAAATTCTTCCGGAGACAACTTGATTTCCCGGAGAATCTCGCGGATCAGCGGGCGGGAGAGATCTCGCCCCGGGTGATGAGGCAATGTGGTGGTTCTTGCGTCCGCGTGACGATAGAAGGCGTGGCTTCCTTTTTGCCTCGTTTTCTCGAACCCCAGCGCAAAAAGCAATTTCTCCATGGTTTTCGCGGAGA
>JAGWJU010000341.1 GCA_028865585.1 Elusimicrobiota bacterium
CCGATTTGATTAAAATCGACGCCGAGGGGGCCTGCGCCAAAATTCTCAAGGGAGCCGGCGCGACCTTGGCGGCCAAGCCCCGCTTGGTGATGGAAGTCGAGGGAGGAGAGTCCGAGGTGGAAGCCGTCTGCTCCCTGCTTGCTTCGCACGGATACCGCACCACGCGCTTCGGGTTTATCGTGTACGCTTCGGCATGAGCAAGCCGTTTTTTTCCGTCGTCCTTCCGACCTACAACCGCGCCGCCATGCTGAGGTCGGCGATCCAAAGCGTTCTGGCGCAGACCTGCCGCGACTACGAATGCTTCGTCTTGGACGACGGCTCCACGGACGACACGCCGCGAGTGTTTGGCGAGTTCGCCACGGAGCCTTCCTTGCGGCTGGTGCGCTTCGAGGACAACCGCCGCCAGCACGCGCGGCGCAATTATGCCATCCACCAGGCTCGGGGACGCTTCGTCGCGTTCATCGACTCGGATGATATCTGGCTGTCCGGGCGTTTGGAAACGTTTAAAAAAGCCGCCGAGTCCCGCCCGGAGATCGGCTTCTGGTTTTCGAACGCCTATCTGCTGCGCGAGGGGCGCATCATCGGCACCGTGTTTGGCCCGGAGCGCCCCATTCCCGAGGGCCGCGTGCCGGGGTGGTGGGCCGTCGGCGAGGGCCGCCTGCCGTACTTGACGACGAACGTCGCGGTGCGCCGAGACGCATTCGCGGAACACGGGTACTTCCGGGAAGATATGCGCGTATTGGAGGATACCGAGCTCTACGCCCGCATGCTCGGGGCCGGACTGCAGGTCGGCGTCATCCGGGAGCCTTTGGCCGTGCGCAGGCTCCATTCGGAGCAGATTACCATGGATCACCAGACGGCTTACCGGGAATCGCTGCAGGCGCTTTCCGCCGGAGGGATTGCTGAGGCGGAGTTCGCGGCGCAGCGGCGCCTGTTGGCCCTGGCCTCGGCGGGCTTCATGATCAAAAGCTTGAAGCCGGCCCAGGCGCGCCGCTTCCTGCATGAGGAACTCGGAGGCGGCCGGTTCTTCGCGGCGGCCTATTGGACGAGCTTCGTTCCAACTCTATTGTTACGCGCCGCAAAAGCGCTGCGCTCCGCGGTCCTGCGGGCGCGCTGCCGGCCCGCCGCCGCTCCGCCGGAGTACGGCGCCGTCCTTGAAAGAATTTCTCCATTGCTGAACCGGGAAAACGGCCCAGGCGCGGAGATCTGATGCGGCCAATCGTTACGGTCGTGGTCATTAATTATAATTACGGGCGCTACCTGTCCGAGGCGGTGGAGAGCGTCCTGGCCCAGGATTTTCCAGCGGACGACATGGATGTCATCGTAATCGACGACGGCTCCACGGACGACTCGAAGCAGCGCATCCGGCCTTACCTGGGGCGGGTGCGCTGGATTTCCAAGGAAAACGGCGGGCAAGTCAGCGCCTTCAACCGCGCGTTCGTGGAGGCTCGGGGGAAGTACGTCGCGCTCCTGGAAGCCGACGACGCCTGGGAGCCCGCCAAGCTGCGCAAGGCGGTCGGGCGGCTGGAAAGCGAGCCGTCCAAAACATTGGCGCAGCACTGGCTTCGCTACACCGACGCCGAAGGCCGGCCCCTGCCCGGCTTCTCGTATCCTTCCGGACCGGCGCAGGTGACGCTGGCGCAGCTTCTCAACGGCGAGCTGGCTTCCGCGGGATCGAGCGGCCTCATTTTCCGGGCCGACGCTCTGCGCCCGGACATGCCGTTCCCGGAGAAATTCCTTTTCGGCGCGGACATCTGCCTGAGGCTGGCGGCCGCCGTGCGGGGTCCCATCGCCGTGGTGCCCGAAGTTTTGGGGCGCCGCCGCATTCACGGAGGCAACCTCTTCGGGAAAACGCTTTACGATGAGCCCGGAAAGCTTGCGCGCGTGCTCAAGTTCCATTTGGCGATGAGGGATTATCACCGGGACTTCCTGATGAGCCACGGAATAACCATCGATCCCGGCGTGCTGCGGGCGCTCGATTTGGAAGC
>JAGWJU010000031.1 GCA_028865585.1 Elusimicrobiota bacterium
CAGGGCGGCGTCGAGGCCGCGCCAGGACGAAGGCGGCGCCGCTTGGATGACGGGCGCGGAGAGCGCTTTGAGGCCGGCGCGCTCGAGCGTCCGCGCGAGCGCGCGGGTTTTTTCCGGGGCGCGGGCGAGAAAAACCAGGGGCCGCGCGGCGTCACGCGGGCGGATGGTCAGGCCGGGCATGGGCTCATTTTACACAAGTCTTCGCGCGGATCCGAAAAGCTGCGTCAACGGTGTCTTTGCAGCCGCCGCCGGGCGCGCGCGGCCGCGCGGCGCTTCTTCGGCTTTGCCGGCGTTTTCGGCACGGGCCGGTCCGCGATCCAGATTTTCTCTCCGATGAAGCTTTCCTTGTAAAGTCTCCGCGCCACGGGCCAGGAGAGCCCCAGGCAGTAATGGGGATAGGCGGCGTGATCCTTTGGGCTCTTGGGCGGGCCGTGCAGGATGAGCGCGGAGTTGGTGAACATGACGAACTCGCCCAGGGCGTTGGCGCGCGCCGAGGTCCCGACTTGGGGCGGCTGCCACTCCAGGTGGCCGTTGACCTCCTCGGACTTACCGCGCGACGGAGCGGCGTAGCGCTCCTTGGAGACGATGCGCACGATGCGCGGCAGCGGCGCCGCCTCGCCTCCGAAGGCGCGCGGCGGGGAGTCGTGGATGGGATAGGTCTCCAGCGCCTGTCCCGATCGCATCACGGAAATCTTGCCCGAGGCGGTGTCGATTTGCAGATAAGTGCTGAGCATCTCCCACTGCTTTTGCAGGATGCGCTCCTGCTCCTGAAGCTCGAAGCCGCTTTCGTAGAGCGCCTGCCGCGAGCGGGTGAGGTTCAAGACCGCGGACTTTGCGTGGGAGAGCTCGTCTTTTTTCAAGTCGAGCAGGGACTGCTCATCGGCCAGCGCGTCCTGGGCGTCGTCGAGATTTTGGCTCAGGGCTTGGACTTGGCGGCGGTTGGCCAGCGCCGAGGACTTGAGGCGCACGCGCAGGGCGTTGATGGCCGCCAGAAGGACGATCGCCGCGGCGGCCGGAGCGAAGCGCCGCAGGCGGCCTGCGGAGGGTTCGGGCTTCGGATCTTCTTTATCCATGATCACTCGATGATGAAGACCGGCGTGCCCACGGGCGCCGCGTCGTAGAGCTGCTTCAAGGGCGCCGCGCCCAGGTGCACGCACCCGTGCGAGGCCGGACGGCCCAGGGTTTTTTCGTCCTTGACGCCGTGGATGAGGTAGCCGTCGCCCAGGCTCAGCAGGTAGGCGCCCAGCTCTCCGGAGACGATGCGCTCGGGCGAGTCCGGCGGCGGGATGGGCTGGCCGTCCTCGACGTAGGCCCAGTCGGGCTTGCGCCACAAGGGGTTGGCGGCCTTGGCGAGCACGTGGAATTCGCCCAAAGGAGTCGTAAAGCGCCAGCGCCGCCCGGTTTTCTTGTCGACCAAAAGCTCGCCGCGGCCCACGGAGCAGTCGGCCTGCATGAGGATGCGAAAGCCCCGCTCCAGGTAGAGCTTCTCGGCCTTGGCGTCGACCACGACGTAGAGCCGCCCGCGCAGCCGGCCGGAGAGCTTGCGCCGCAGGGCCTCGACCTCTTCCGCGATGGCGCGCTGGGTGCGCAGGTAGCCCTTGTCCTTGGGCAGGAGGTTGGGCAGGCTCTGGAGAAACTTCATCTCCTGGGACTGGGCCTTGATTTGGCCGGACGCCTCGGCGCGCTCCCGGTTGACGCGCGAAAATTTCTCCGTCAGGACCGAGAGCTGCCCGCGGCTCTTTTGCAGGCGCGCGGACCATAAGGCGACGGCGACGGACTCGGCGGCGAACGCCGCCAGCCAAAGCCCCCACAGCACGCGCGCCGGATGTCTCACGCACAAAAACGATAACCGGATTAGGCCCGCTCGTCAAGATCGAATTGCGGCGTCCGGCGGGATTATTTGACAACCCCCAAGGCTTATGGGAAAATTCCTGCGTGAGCTTCGAGACCGGCAAGAAGTTGGAGGGCTTTCTCCCCGTCGCGCCGCTTTTGCGCGAGGAGAATATTTTTTCGGCTCCCGAGGGCGCGGACAAATGCGCGCTCATCCGCCTGGCGGTGGAAAATCTCTGCCGCACCCGCGGCCTGGCGCAGGAAAACTCCGTCATCGAAAAAATCCTCAACCGCGAAGACGGCATCTGCACCACGCTCGAGACCGGTTTGAGCCTGCCCCACGCGCGGCTTCAAGGGCTCGCCGCGCCCTGCGCCGGCATGATCCTGGTTCCCGGCGGCATCTCGGAGCCCCAGGAGCCGGAGACCGCCATCAAGCTGGTCTTCCTGTTCTTCTCGCCCGATGATCCGCGGTTTTTCGCCGAGCACTTGAAGATTTTGCGCAGCGCCGCGGCGCTCTTGCGCCCGCCCCTGCTTGAGTCCATCGCGTCCGCGGGCTCCGCGCGGGAGGCCTTGGCGCGGCTCAAGGCCGCGGAGGAGGCGCGCTGATGCCCGTCTTGCGCATCACCAAGCACGGCGAGAAGGTCTTAAAGACCGTCTCCAAGCCCGTCGATTGCCAGGCCATCCGCCCCGAGCTGCCCGGTCTTCTGCGCTCGATGTGGGCCACCATGCGGGCCGCGCGCGGCGTGGGCTTGGCCGCGCCGCAAATCGGCCTCAACATCCGCCTGGCCGTCATCGATGTCAGGCCCGGCGGCAAGTCCCAGCGCCTGGTGCTCATCAACCCCGAGATCGTGCAGGCCGCGGGCGAGCAGGACGAGGAGGAAGGCTGCCTCTCCGCGCCCGGCGTTTACGCCAAGGTCAAGCGCGCGGCCAAGGTCCGCGTGCGCGCGCAAGACGCCCGCGGCGAAACTTGGGAGATGACCGGCGAGGGCCTCCTGGCCCGCGCCTTCCAGCACGAGATCGATCACCTGGACGGCAAGCTCTTTCTGGACCGCCTGCCCTTCGCCGACAAGCTCAAGGTCCTCTCCATCGTCAAGGACCTGCGGAAAACCTGGTCCTGAGCGCCGGTTTCCGCCGAGCATCATGAAGATCGTCTTCTTCGGAACGCCCGCTCCCGCCGTTCCCTTTCTGGAGCTTCTGGCATCTGAGAAAGGGCGCGTCGCCGCGGTCGTGACGCAGCCGGACAGGCCGGCGGGGCGCGGACTTGAGGCGCGGCCCTCCCCCGTCAAGGCGCGGGCCTTGGGGCTCGGCATCGCCGTTTTAAATCCGGAGCGGCCTTCGTTGATCGCCGCGGACTTGAAGGCCTTGGGCGCGGACTTGGCCGTGGTCGTGGCCTATGGGAGAATCCTTAAAGAAGACGTGCTCGGCGCCTTTCGCCTGGGGTGCCTTAACGTCCATTTCTCGCTTCTCCCCCGCCTGCGCGGCGCGGCTCCGGTCCAGTGGGCCTTGGCGCGCGGGGAGGCCAAGACGGGCGTGACCCTGTTCTGGCTCGACGAGGGCATGGACACCGGGCCGATTTTCTCCCAAATAGAAACGCCGATCGGGCCGGAGGAAAACGCGGCGGAGCTTCTGGAGCGCCTGACGAACCTCGGCCTGGGCTCGGTGCGCGAGGCCCTGGCGGATTTGGAGCGCGGCGGCGCGCGCCGGGAGCCGCAAAAAGGCGAGGCGAGCCTGGCGCCGCTCTTGCGCAAGGAGGACGGCCGCTTTTCCTTCGACGAGACGGCGCGGGCCGTCCACGGCAAGGTGCGGGGGTTCTGCCTCTGGCCCCGGGCCTTCGTGGTGCTGCGCCTGCCCAAGGGCGAGACGAAGCTCTCCGTCCTGAGCGCGGGGCTCGAGGAAAACTCGCCCAAGGCGGGCCCGCCCGGCGCCATCGCGCGCGTTGGACGGGACGGGGGCGTTTTGATACAATGCCGTGACGCTTGCTTGTGGCTCCGCACCGTCTGCCCGGAAGGGAAAAAACCGCTGGCCGCGGCCGAGTTCTTGAACGGCTTGCGCCTCAAGGCGGGCGACGCGCTGCCCTTCCAGGCTTGAAACCATGAAATTTTTCGACCGGGAAGCCGGCACCGTCGAGGTTCTCTTTTTGCTGGCGGTCCTCGTCGTCGTGGGCGCCTACGGCCTCGACTGGGCCATCGGCGCCGCCGTCCACAGCCGCAAACCCCGGGCCGTGCCCGATTTGAAGGGGCACTCCGTTTCCGACGCCCTGCAGACGCTTTCCTCCCTGGATTTGGGCCTGCGCGAGAAGAGCATGGAATTCGACTCGTCGGTCCCCATCGGCTCCATCCTGCGCCAGGACCCGGCGGCCGACTCCATCGTGCGCGAGGGCAAGATCATCAACGTGGTCATCAGCGAGGGCGGCCAGGCCGAAATCGCGCCGAGCCTCGCCGGGCTGCCCCTGCGCAACGCCGAGATGCTTCTGCGCGAGAACGAGCTGGGCCTGGGCGAGGTGCAGCAAGCCTATTCCCTGCGCTTCGACAAGGGGCTGGTCATGGCGCAGGATCCCAAGGAGGGCGCCAGCGTCGAGAAGAACTCGCTGGTCAACGTGACCTTGTCCGCGGGCATGCCCCCGGTGGGCGTCATCCTGATGCCGGACTTCAACCGCAAGAACGTCGCGCAGGCGCAGATTTGGGGCGAGAAAGACGGCGTCGCCGTCTCCATCAGCTCCGACCCCGACTCGCTTTTTCCCTACGGCGTGGTGCTGACCCAGACGCCGGGCCCGGACACCGTGCTGCAGGGCGGCGCCACGGTCTCCTTCGTCATCAGCGGCCACGTCGGCGGCGCGCCCTTGAGCCGCGGCATGCGCCTGTTCTCCTACCGGATTCCCAAGGGCGGCGCGGCGGAAAGCCTTTTGCGCGTGGTCGTGGAGGACAAGTACGGCGAGCGCGAGGTCTTCAACGGCCTGCGCCGCTCCGGGGAGCGCGTCGCCGTCCCCATCGAGGAGCCCGCCGGAGCCTCGGTTCATGTTAAAATATTCCTCAACGGAATCCTGGTCGAGGAGCGGGACCTTTAGGGTGGCCAGGCCCGAGACCGTCGTCGTCCCGTCCCTCCTGGCCGCGGACTTCGCGCGCTTCGGCGAGTGCATCGACGCGGTCAAGGCCGCGGGCTGCTCCTGGGTCTCCGTGGACGTGATGGACGGGCATTTCGTCCCCAATTTGAGCTTCGGCCCGGACCACGTGCGCATGGCCAAGGCGCGCGGCGTGACCGTGGACGCGCACCTGATGGTGGCCAACCCCGAGCGCGTCGCGCCATGGTTCGTCAAGGCCGGGGCCGACGTCGTGACGGTGCATTGGGAAGCGTGCCGGGACGCCGCGGGGCTCTTGCGCGAGATTCGCCGCCTGGGCGCCAAGGCGGGCATCGCTCTCAAGCCCGCGACGCCCGCGCAGGACGCGGCCGGCCTTGTCTCGGACGCGGATTACGTGCTGGTGATGACGGTGGAGCCGGGCTTCGGCGGGGCCAAGTTCATGCCGGAGATGCTCTCGAAGGTTGAATTTTTCCGCAAGGCCGTGGACAAGTCCGGCGCCGCCTGCCGCGTGGCGGTCGACGGAGGAATCACGGTCGAGACCGCGCCGCGCGCGGCCGCGGCGGGCGCGGACTGCCTGGTCGCGGGCAGCGCCGTTTTCGGCGCGGCGGATCCGGCCCGGGCTTATCAGGCCCTGGTCCGAAGCTCCGCCGCAGTGGAATCAAGAGGAGGATAGTCTTATGGCAGTCGTGCTGAGATTGCAGAGAACGGGCAAGCCCAAGCAGGCGTATTACCGCGTCGTCGCCATCGAGAAGGCGCGCGGGGCCCACGGGCGGCCCATCGAGATCCTGGGATCCTACGATCCCCGGGCCGAGAACGAGGCGAAGAAGATGACCGTGGACCAGGAGCGCGTCGCGTACTGGATGAAGAACGGCGCGAAGCCCTCAGAGACCTTGGGGCATCTCATCGCCGCGCAGGCCAAGGCCGCGAAATGAAGGAGCTCGTCGAGTTCATCGCCAAGCGCCTGGCGGATCACCCGGACCAGGTCGTGGTGAGCGAGACCGAGGCCGACGGCGTGCTGACGGTCCACTTGAAGGCGGCCGACGACGACAAGGGCCGCATGATCGGCAAGGAAGGCAAGGTCATCAAGGCCATCCGCGCCTTGGCGCACGTCGCGGCGGCCAAGTCCGGCCGGAAAGTGCGCGTCGACGTCGACTAGCCGGCCGCCCGGACTTCGGGCGTCGGCCTCGCGCTGATGAAAATAGACGTCGTCACCCTGTTCGGCCCGGCCCTGGATCCGCTCCTGAGCATCGGCGCGGTGGGCCGCGCCCGCGCGCGCGGCCTCGTGGAGCTGGGCTTCGTCAACCCGCGTGATTTCTCGCGGGACAAGCACCGCAAGGTCGACGACAGGCCCTACGGCGGAGGCGCGGGCATGATCCTTATGGCCGAGCCCTTGGCCGCGGCCGTCAAAAGCGTGCGCAAGAAGTCGAGCCGCGTCGTTTTCCTTTCCCCCCAAGGGCGCAGATTCGCGCAGGCGGACGCCCGGCGCCTGGCCAAGCTCAAACACCTCATCCTCGTGTGCGGGCGCTACGAAGGCGTCGATGAGCGGGCGGCGGCCTTGTTCGACGAAGAAATTTCCATCGGGGACTACGTCTTGAGCGGCGGCGAGCCCGCGGCCGCGGCCGTGGCGGACGCGGTCCTGCGCCTGGTCCCGGGCGTTTTGGAGAAGGCGGAGGCGGCCGAGCGCGAGTCGTTCGCGGAGGACGGCGCCCTGGATTACCCCCAATACACCCGCCCGCGCGTCTGGCGCGGCAAAAAGGTCCCCGCGGCGCTTTTGTCCGGGAACCACGAGGAGATCGCCTTGTGGCGCCGCAAGGCGGCCCGGGCCGCAACGCGAAAAAAGCGCCCCGATCTGCTTAAAGCGCGAGACAACGCGCTCCGGGTGTGATATAATCATGAGGCTTTGGATTCGAGGAGAACGTCATGGCGGCACAAGCTAAAAAATCATCGTTTGATTTCCGTCCGGGAGACACGGTCAAGGTCCACCTCAAAGTCGTCGAGGACGAGGGCCAGGAGCGCGTCCAGATTTTCGAGGGCGTCGTCATCCGCCGCAGCGGCCGCGGGACCTCGGGAAATTTCACGGTCCGCAAGCTGTCCTTCGGCGTCGGCGTGGAGCGGATGTTTCCCGCCAACTCCCCCTTCATCGAGCGCGTCGAAGTGGTCCGCGGCGGCAAGGCGCGCAAGGGCCGCCTCTACTACCTGCGCGGCTTGACCGGCAAGTCGGCCCGCCTGGAAGACCAGGAGCGGCCGAACAAGGGATCGTCCTTCGCGTCCGGCGACGGCTCCGCTCCCGCCCCCTCGGAAGCGGCGTCAGGCCCGGCCCTGGAAGCGGCCGCAGCCGCTTCTTCCCCCCAATAGCGAACCTAACGGCGCCGCTGCGCCGGTTCGACGCGGCTTTTAGGCGCGAGAAAGGCGCGGCGAGTCTTCTCGGCGTGGACGAAGCCGGCCGCGGCCCCTTGGCGGGCCCCGTGGTCGTGGCCGCGGTTCTCCTTCCCGACGGCGATCTCCCGGAGCTTTCGCGGGCGGACGATTCCAAGAAACTCTCCGCCCGGGAGCGCGAAAGGCTGTTCCCCCTCATCCGCGCCAAGGCGCTGGCCGTGTCCGTGGCCTGGGCGCACCCCGCGGCCATTGATAGGGACAACATCCTGCGCGCGACCTTGGGCGCCATGAAGCGCGCCGTTTCGCGCGTGCGCCAAGACGCCCTGGTGCTGGTCGACGGCAACCGGGCCATCCCAGGCCTGGGGCGACCCCAGGTTCCCCTGGTCGACGCGGACGCCAAGTCCTTGAGCGTCGCCTGCGCCTCCATCGTCGCCAAGGTCGTGCGCGATCGGTGGATGGAGTCGATGGATCGGCGCTATCCTTCCTACGGCTTTTCGCGCCACAAGGGCTACGGCACGGCCTTTCATCTGGAGCGGCTGCGCGCGCTGGGGCCGTCCCCCATCCACCGCCGGAGCTTCGCGCCGGTGGCCCGCGCCCGTCCATGAACCGCAAGGACATCGGCGACCAAGCCGAAGCGGCCGCGGCGCGGCTTCTGGAGGGCAAGGGCCTGCGGATTGTGGAGAAAAATTTCCGCTGCAAAACGGGTGAAATCGACTTGATCGCCGAGGACGGCGAAGCCCTGGTCTTCGTCGAGGTCCGCTCGCGCGCGAGTTCCGGCTTCGGAGCGGCCGCGGAAACCATCGGCCCCGCCAAGCGGCGCAAAATCGTCAAAACCGCGCAGTTCTACCTTCAGTCGCGGGGCCTTGGCGAGCGCGCCGCGCGCTTCGACGTGGTGGCCTTCGACGGCGGCCGAGCCGAGCACATTCCGGGCGCTTTCTCCGCCGACGGCTTTTAGCCGCCGCTTCGGCCGCGTCTGCGGTTTGACTCTTCGCTCGCCCCGTCAAGGGTATTCACGGGCTCATCTCGCTCAGAGTTCAAACCGCCGACGTTCCGAAAAAAAATCCAGGCCAGACCCCGTGGGGAAGGGAGGCTCCGGCCGAAGGCCGGAGGGAAACCCGGGATGGGTTTCCCTGGGTTCGGGGGCGGACGGATTTTTTCGGAACGGCGAGCGAAGAGTCAAGCCGCCGTCGTGGTCTAGCGGGATCCGGTTTTCTTGAGGCGCCAGACTTCGATGAGGGCCACGCCGTCGCTGGAAAAGCTCCGCTCAAGCGCGGCGTCGCGCGCGAGATATTTCCGCAGGGGCGAGTCCGGGCCGATGGCCGGAGCGTCGGCCAGGGCCAGAGTCCCCCCCGTTTTTTTCATGGTTTGGACCAGACCGTCGATGACGCCGTCGTTATACATGAAGGACTGCGCGGGAATGCCCGCTTTCGCGCACGCCGAGGCGCTGCTGCCGTGGAGGTAGAGCGGCTCTTCGGGCGGGCGCGCGCGGAATGAGGCGTCCATCTGCGCCGCGGCTTGGTTCAAGTTCGGGCTAAACAGCGGATGGGCGTACTCCAGCGAGTAGAACAGCCCGTAGGCCAGGCCGAGCGCGGCCAGATGAAGGCGCGCGGCGGGAAACTTTCGCGAGAGCGCCCAGAAAACGCCCAGGCCGGCGAAAGAGGCGACGAGCGCCGCGGGGCGGAAATAAATCCCCAAGGACGGGCCGTAGAACATCCGGATCGGGAAGAAATCAAGCCAGAAATTGCGCGCGTAGCGCATGGGATGCACGGCGAAGACCGCGTGCGGCCCGGCGGCGGTCAAGAGCGCGAGCGCGGCCCAGTACGCCGCGGTCCACGCCAGAAGCGGACGCCAGCGCAGGCCGCCGTCGCCCCAGGACAGAAGTTCGCCCGCCGTCAGGACGCAGAAAAGAGGCAGGATGGGCGACCAGTAGTCCATGGTGCGATCCGGGTTGATGAGGACGAAGAGAAAAGCCATGTAGCAGAGGCAGGCGCTCAAGAGAAGCCCGCGGCGCGCGCTCTCTTGGCGCCGCAAGAGTGCTTGAAGGAGCCCCCACAAGAGCAGAGGTCCCACGAAGATGACGGCTTTGGCCCAGCTCGACGCGAAGAGCCAGGGCTGGGAGAAGAGGTGCGTGATGACGGGCGCGGCGTGAAAAAGGCCCAGCTTGTGGGTCGAGCTGCGGTAATGCGCCGGCATGAAAATCGGATAGAGCGAGAAAACGGCGGCGCCGCACAAGCCGATGGCGGAGAAATCGCGCGCGGTTCTTTTGAAGCCCGCGCACAGCAGGGCGTAGAGCCCGACGCCGGAGGCCAAG
>JAGWJU010000342.1 GCA_028865585.1 Elusimicrobiota bacterium
TCGGAAGAAGATTTGGCCGGCAAAATCATGATCCTCCATCAGAAGCTCGATGAGGAGCGCCGCGCGCAGGATTCGCTGCGGACTCGGCTCTCCGATCTGGAGTCTGAGAAAGCGCGGCTGGCCATCAGTTTGGAGGCCGCGGAAAAATCCGTCAAAGACAAGGAAGGACTCTACGCCGCGCTGGCCGCACAAAAAGACGAAATGTCCAAAACGCTTCTCTCGGAACTCGCCAAAGGCCGCGAGCAGGCCGCGAAAAGCCGGCAAATCCAGCAGGACGCCGAGCGACGCGTGGAAGACGTGGAAAAGCGTCTGGCCCAGGCTGCCGAGCGTACTCTCACCCACGAAATGGCCATGGGACAACTGCGCAATCAGATTGCGGCGAGCAGCGAGCAGCTCACCCGCGCGCTCAAGGAGAAGGACGAACTCCAGACCCGCTACGCCGCTTGGGACCGGGAAAAAGAGAAGCTCCTGGCCGCCCTGCGCGAGAAAGACGAGATGCTCGCCATGCTCAACAACACGTTCCGGAACATGCTCGGCAAGCCTTAACCAATCCCCGCCGCGTTTTTGGTAAACTCAGATCGTCATGCGGGCGATCTTGATCAGCCGTTTCGGGGGACCCGAAGTCCTTGAACGGGGGGAAACCCCGGATCCGATGCCAGGCCCCGGCGAGGTTCTGCTCAAGGTCAAGGCTTGCGCTTTAAACCATCTGGACATCTGGGTCCGCGGCGGCATTCCTTCCTACCACATCCAGCCTCCGCACATCTTGGGCTGCGACGTGGCGGGAGAAGTCGCGGCGCTGGGCAAAGGAGTCTCCGCCGCCAAAGTCGGACAGCGGTTCGCAGTGAGTCCCGGCCGCTCCTGCCGGCGCTGCGCGGAGTGCCTTTCGGGACGCGACAACCATTGCCGCCGCTACGGGGTCATCGGCGCGCACGGCGGGCCCGGCGGCTATGCGGAATACTTGGCCGTGCCGGAAGATTATCTGCTCCCCATCCCGGACTCCATGAGCTTCAAGGAGGCGGCCGCCTATCCGCTGACTTTCCTGACCGCGTGGCACATGCTGATGACGCACGGCGGCTGCGGGCCGGGACACTACGTCCTGGTCCTTGGCGCCGGCAGCGGCGTGGGCGTGGCCGCCATCCAGATCGCCAAGCTCTCCGGCGCCCGCGTGCTGGCCGCCTCCACATCGGAGGCCAAGCTGGAAAAAGCCAAGGCCCTCGGCGCGGACGGGACAATTCTCCTCCCCAAGCAGGATCTTGCCAAGGAAACCCGGCGCGCCACCGGCGGAGCCATGGCGGACATTGTTTTCGAGCACGTCGGCCGAGCCGTCTTCGACGCCGCGCTCAAGAGCCTCAAGCCCGGCGGCCGCATCATCACCTGCGGCGCCACGACGGGCCCGGAAATCGCCGTGGATTTCCGTTACGTGTTCAGCCGCGAGCTTAGAATCCAGGGCTCCATGATGGGGACGCAGTCCGAGATGCGCCTCGTCGCCAAGCTCGCGGCCGAAGGCCGGATCAAACCCGCGGTGGACAAAACATTTCCGCTTGACGAAGCCCGCGCCGCTCATGAATACCTCTCCGGCAAAAACCAGTTCGGGAAGGTCGTCCTTCTCCCTTGAAATCCCGCTGGCTCACCTTCCTCTTCTTCGCGGCATTGACCGCCCCGTTTTGGCGCCTGGGCGCGCCGCTCGTCGAGGTTGACGACGCCCGTTACGCGGAAGTGCCGCGCGAAATGCTGGTTCTTCATGATTGGGTCACGCCCCATCTGGACAACATGGATTACGTGGAGAAGCCGCCGATGTGGTACTGGCTCGCCGCGGCGTCCTACGAAGTCTTTGGCGTCAGCGAAGCCGCGGCCCGCTTGCCCCTGGCCCTGCTGGCTCTTCTGGGCCTTTTGCTGACTTACTGGCTGGGAGGGTGGCTGTTCTCTCCGCGAACCGGCATGACGGCCGCCATTTTTTTAAGCGCTTCGGCT
>JAGWJU010000343.1 GCA_028865585.1 Elusimicrobiota bacterium
AGAAGGACGGGAAATGCTGTTCGAAGGGCGCGTGCTGCGGGTGCAAGGCGCTGATCGCCTTGGCGCTCTTGGCCATCGGCGCGGCAGGTGGATACTTCTGCGGCCGCCATTGCGCGGCTTCGGCCTCCGCCGCGGCCGCGACGGCGCCGGTCAATCCCGGGAAATAGTTCGCAGGCTCGGGCGTCCCCGCGTTTCCCATAAGAGCGCGGGGACGCTCCTTTTCTGGGAATATGATGCGCCTGCCGGACGGATTGAGGGTCCGGGCTTAAGCTATCGGAACTGGCAGCGCATTCCCGCCGGGTTGTCGGGCAGGAAGACGTGCGGTCGCGGCCTAGCCAGTCAGACGCGACAATCTTCGCGTTTGGCCGGATCGAAGAGCCGATGGTTGCAGCTTATTATGCGTAGGAAAGCCTTGAGCACCGCAATGATTTGTTCTTCCGTGTGGCGTTTCCTCGCTGCCGGCGGCTAGGCGGCCCTGCGCGCGGGGCGGTAGAGCCGCCCCAGGAATTCGACGCCCAAGGCGAAGACGATGCCGAGGCCGATTTGCACGAAGCGCCGGCCGGCCATCACCCAGGGCGAGGCGTCGTAGGGCACGAGCATCACGATGGCCACGGTCACGCCCGCGAAGCGGTAGCTCTCCCAGCGGTCCAAGAGCGCGCACAACAGCACCGCGGCGACGACCGCGAACGAGAACGAAATCAGGTGCCCGCCGAAAAAGACCGCGAAGAAGCCGCCCGCCGCGGCGCCCACCGCCGTGCCCAAAAGGCGGTTGAGCGAGGTCTTGGCCGTGGCGCCGATTTCGGACTGCATCACGTTGATGGCGGCGATCGCGGCCCAATAGCTCTGCGGAATTTTAAGGAGCGAGCTCAGGTAGTAGCTGCCGGTCGCGGCCGCGGCGGTCAAAAGGGCCTGCAAAATGACCCCCGTTTCGCGCGGGGTCTTGCGGTGATGGACGGGATGGGCGGCGGCTTCGGCGCGCGTCACGAGGAAGTTATAGCCTTTCGCCGCTCAAAGGAGGGCCGGCTATTCGAGGGCCGGACGCGCGGGAACGACCGCGTTGGCGCTCAAGACCTGTCCGAAGCCGTGCCGCCCCGCGATGGCCTCGTAGACGAAATTGGAGACTTGGCGGATGATGTTGCCGCGGCGGTTCATCCAGCGCATGTAGGGATAGGCGCGCCGGGACTTCTGGATGATGCCGACCACGATGTAGGGATACTGCTGCCCCTCGTGGCGGATGACCAGGATGCCCATGTCCCCGCAGAGGCGGCTGGTGGTGCCGGTCTTGTCGAACACCTCCGTGCTGGGCGGCAGCTCGGCGGTGAAGAGCCGGTTGGGCTTGGGCAGGCTCATCAAGCGCAGGAGTTCGTCCGAAGAAGGCAGCTGCTTGTTCCACAAGGCGTAGAGGAAGCGGCTGTAGTCGTGGGCCGAGGCCTTGTTGCGGTAGGTCCGGCCGCTGTAGGGGATGTACTCGACCAAATGCAAATTCTGCAGGAGGCCGCCGTAGTTCTTTTTCAAAAGCCTCTGGACCGCCGCGGGGCCGCCCATCTTGCGCAGGAAATAATCGGCCGCCGCGTTGTCGGAGTCCTGAATCATCGCCGCCATGCGCCGACGGACGTAAGGCGTGTAGCGCAGGCGCCCGTCGCTGACTTCCTTGAAGTAGGCCAGCGCGATGAGGGGCTTGATGAGGCTCGCGGTCTCCATCGGCTCGTCCTCGTTGATGCTCACCAGGGAGGCGTTGGAAGTCAAATCGTAAACGGACCAGGCGGTGCTCTCGTTTCCTTTGATGGCCCCGATGCGGCGCAGCCGCTCGATGTAGGAGTCGATTTCGGTCGAAAGGCTCGAGGGTTCCTGCTGGATTCTGGCCGCGACGGGCTTGGCCGCGTCCGCGAGCTTGGCGCGCGAGGGCAGGGCGCGCCGACGCCGCGCGATCCGGCGCTCGGGAGCGCGCGGAACCATGACCGGCTCCCA
>JAGWJU010000344.1 GCA_028865585.1 Elusimicrobiota bacterium
GTCTCGAGATCCTCGCCCATGGCTTCTTTGAACACGGCCTTCAGGAAGCGCTCCGCGACCGCGTGGATGTCCTTCTCTTGAACGAAGGACATCTCGAGGTCGATTTGCGTGTGTTCGGGTTGGCGGTCGGCGCGCAGGTCCTCATCGCGGAAGGCGCGCGCGAGCTGGTAGTATTTCTCAACTCCCGAGGCCATGAGGATCTGCTTGAAAATCTGCGGCGACTGGGGCAGGGCGTAGAAGGTCCCGGGGCGCAGGCGGCAGGGCACCAAAAAGTCGCGCGCGCCCTCGGGCGTGGCCTTGGTGAGGATGGGGGTCTCGACTTCCCAGAAGCCCATCGCGTCCAACTCTCGCCGGACGATGGCCCCCACGCGATGGCGGAGCTTCAGGTTGTCCCGCATGCGTTGGGAGCGCAGGTCCAAAAAGCGGTACTTGAGCCTTGTTTCTTCGGAGACGCCCGCGGCCGCATCCACCTCGAAGGGCAGGACCTTGGCGGTATTGAGAAGGGTGATGTCCTCCGCCGCGATTTCCACGCTGCCCGTGGGAATCTTGGGGTTCTCCGTGCCTTTGGGGCGGGGGCGCAGAGTTCCCAGCACGCTCACCACGTGCTCAGAGCCGAGTTTTGACGCGGCCAGAAACGCTTGCGACTGCTCCGGGTTGGCGACCACCTGCACGAGGCCCGAGCGGTCGCGCAAATCGAAGAAGTAGACGCCGCCATGGTCGCGCCGGGCGTGCACCCAGCCCGCCACGCGCACGCGCGAGCCGACCTGCTCCGCCCCCAGACCGCCGCAGTCGTGGGTGCGGTAGGGGTTTCCTGAAGC
The DNA here is from genome assembly GCA_028865585.1 of Elusimicrobiota bacterium. Lineage (GTDB taxonomy): Bacteria > Elusimicrobiota > Elusimicrobia > UBA1565 > UBA9628 > JAGWJU01. The sequence continues at coordinate 819 of JAGWJU010000344.1, forward strand.
GGGCGCTGAAGCGTGGTTCGGCGTCATGGTTCGGCTCATGTGGGCGCTTGAGTATAGCGAATCGGCCCGGCGGCGGGCAAATAACCGTCGGGCCGATTCCTTCCTTGCGCGTGCGCCGCGGCGTCTTAGTTCTTTTGCAGGTAGATCGCGATGGTGGTGTGGGGCGCTTGATGATGGTCAAAACCGTCGTCCACGGTCACCATCGTCTTCTTTTTGGCGACGACGAGGCGCCAGCCGGCCGCCAGCTTGACGTTGGTTCCCAACAGGAAATGGCTCGACCACTTCGCCACGACTTCGGAGCCGTCGAGGATCAGGTGATTGGCCTTGTCCACGGTCAGCATCGGAAAAACGAACTGCAGCGTATCGCAGCTTTGCGGGCTGCTGTCGTCGCTGTAGGTGTTTGAGCAGTCGCTGAAGAGCGCGCCGACGCGATCCTTGGCGTCGTTGAGGTTCAGGGTGGTCTGCTCGTCGCCTGGCTCGGCGTCGCCCGAGTCCTCGTATTGGAGCGCGTCCGAATCGACGGGCTTGGCCTGAAGGCGCTCGGCCGCGGCGCCCGTTTTACCGGCGAAGGACGCCATGGCCGGGAGGGGCGTCTTGGCCTCCATCCGCCGGACTTGCGCCAGCACTTGGGCCGCGGGATCGGCGTTCCAGTCGACGGATGCCGCCGAGGCGATGGTTCCGGCGGTTAGAAATACGGCGAAAGTCAGGGTCCACGTTTTTGCGGTGTTCATCTTATTTTCTCCGGTGAGTTTATTTTCCATCAATACTATCCTAGCAGGAGCGCGGCCGGAGAACCCATCGCGGACGCGTAAAAAAGAGATGACGGCGGCGTGACGGCGGAAGGCGAAAGAAGCGGCCTCAGCGGGCCAGCGCTTCGACGGCGCGGACCAGGGCCGGGACGGCGTCCGATGGGGCCGGCAAGGCCAGGCGCGTGAAGGACTCGGACATGGCCCGGCGCCGCGCGGCGGCCTGGGGCTCGAAAATGAGGGAGCTTATTACGGAGGGCAGATCTTGGGCCAGGTCTTTTTCCTCAACGGCGCGGGCCGCGCCCGCCGTCTCAAGAACCGCGGCGTTGCGGCTTTGATGTCCGGCGGCGGCGTGCGGATAGGGCACCAAAATCGCCGGCTTCTTTTGGGCGAAAAGCTCGG
>JAGWJU010000345.1 GCA_028865585.1 Elusimicrobiota bacterium
GGACTTAAAGGACGCCGTGCAGCGCGCCATCGAGATTATCCGCCACCGCGTGGACCAGTTCGGCGTGACCGAGCCCCTCATCGCGCGCCCGGGCGACCGCTGGATCGTGGGCGAGCTCCCCGGAGTCACCGACACCGCGCAGGCCAAGAACCTCATCGGCAAGACCGCGCTCCTGCAGTTCCAAATCGTCGACGCCTCGGACGCGGCGCAGAAGGCCCTGAACAAGATTTCGGAGATCACCAACGCCGTCAAGGACGGCAAGGCGTCCCCGGCCGCGGAGAAGCTCGTGCCCAAGGGCGACGAGCTGGTCGCGGGCAAGGACGGCGCGCTCTACCTGCTTTCCAAGGACGTGGCCTTGACCGGCGCCAACCTCGACAACGCGCGCGTGGACACCGGCGGCGACTACGGCATGCCGGAAGTGGCCTTCACCTTCAAGCCGGACGCCGCGCAGAAGTTCTCGAACCTGACCGCCGCCAACGTGGGCAAGGACCTGGCCATCGTGCTTGACGGCGTGGTGCAGACGGCCCCGGTCATCAAGGGCCGCATCCCCGGCGGGCACGGCGTCATCGAGGGCAACTTCACCATCGACGAGGCCAAGGATTTGGCCATCGTGCTGCGCTCGGGCGCGCTGCCGGCCCCGGTCAACATCATCGAGGAGCAGACCATCGGCCCGACCGTGGGCGAGGACTCCATCCACAAGGGCCTTCTGGCCGCGGCCATCGGCGGAGTTTTCATCCTCATCTTCATGCCGCTCTACTACAACGGCGCGGGGCTCATCGCCGACATCGGCCTCGTCCTGAACCTCGTCTTCCTTCTGGCCTGCATGTCCTACTTCGGCGCGACCCTGAGCCTGCCCGGCATCGCGGGCATCGTGCTCTCGGTGGCCATGGCCGTGGACTACAACGTGCTGGTCTTCGAGCGCATGCGCGAGGAACTGGCGCTGGGCAAGCCCATCCGCGTCGCCATGGACATGGGCTTCGACCGCGCCTGGACCGCGATTATCGACTCCAACATCACCACGCTGATTTCCTCCCTGTTCCTGTTCCAGTTCGGCAGCGGGCCCATCAAGGGCTTCGCGGTCACGCTGGCCCTGGGCCTGGTCATCTCCATCTTCACGGCGTTCTGGCTCACGCGCCTGATTTTCCAGACCTATCTGTCCAACCGCGACGTCACCACACTGAGCGTCTAGAGGCCCCGCATGCAAATATTCCCCAAAACCCACTTCGACTTCATCGGCTGGCGCTGGAAGTTCTTCGCCGTCTCCGGCGTTCTCCTGGGCGGCAGCATCATTTCGCTGGCGACCAAGGGCGCCAAGTACGGCATCGACTTCACGGGCGGAACCGTGATGCAGGTCACCTTCAAAAACCCCGTGGACATCGGCACGGTGCGCTCGGCCATCGAGAAGAGCGGCTTCCCCGATCCGGCCATCCAGCACTACTCCGGCACCAACACCTTCTCCATCCGCATCCAGCCCCAGAAGGGCGAGTCCGCGCAGAGCTCCGAGGACCAGTTGAACGCGCTGAAGACCGCCGTTCCGGACAATCCGCTGACCATCGACTCCAAGTCCTACATCGGCCCGGCCGTGAGCCAGGACCTCTTCAAAAAGGCCGTGCTGGCCATCGTCTTCTCGCTCCTGGGCATCATCGTCTACCTGGCCTTCCGCTTCTCCAACCCCATCTGGGGCATCGCGGGCATCATCGCGCTCCTGCACGACGTGCTGGCGACCTACGGCCTGTTTTCCATCGCGGGGCGGGAGGTGGATCTGCTCATCATCTCCGCGCTCTTGACCATCGGCGGCTACTCAATCCACGACACCATCGTCATCTTCGACCGCATGCGCGAGAAGATGGGCGTCATCCGCAACCTGCCCCTGGACCAGGTCATCAACGAGAGCATGAACGAGACGCTTTCGCGCACCATCATCACCAGCGGCATCGTGCTGGCCGTGGTGCTGGTGCTCT
>JAGWJU010000346.1 GCA_028865585.1 Elusimicrobiota bacterium
CTTTCTCCGATTCTCTCAAGCCTGGCGCCGGCCGGCGAGTAAACCAGGATGTACGCGGCCATGACGAAGGCAATCCCCGCGATCAGGGCCCTGGAGAAGCGCCGCCAGCCCTTGTCCTTCAGGGTCGCGGCCGCAAGCGGGATCTCTTGCTGGAGCGAGGAAACGACGCGATTAAGCAGCTGCTTGAGATCGATGTTCATTCGCTTTTTTGGGAGCTGGCGCTGAGAGTAAACGCCATCACCTGCCCCCCCGTTCCGCCGGCCGCTCCGCCGGCGAGTTGGGCCTGGTTCTGGATGCTGATTTGGATCTGCTTGAATTGTTTTCCAATGGTCGGCGACGCGCTCAAATTATCCCGGAACTGATAGATCGCGCTCTGCTCATCGACGGGAGAGGACTCCTGGCTGTCCCCCTGGAGATCGAGGCGCGGGCCCGCGGGCTGCCCGCCGTAGCCGTTCTGAGGCGCGCCGATGGGCGCATTGGCGTAAGAAATATTGGTGACCCAAACGCCTTTGGGAATGCCGTCCCCGATATCTTTAAGGATGTCCGACGGGAGAGCGGTTCCCGCGGACACGCTTTGCAGGGCCGTCAGCTGCTTGCGCATGGAGTCCAGCATCGCGGAAATATCCGCCGCGGACTTGCCGCCCAAGACGGCGTTGATCTCGGGGCTGACTTTGTAGCGTGCAAGCTGGGACGCCTGCAGCCGATAGGAAAAGAAATGAAAGACGCCGACGGCGGCGAACCACAGGGCGGCAAGAATAGAAGCCGTCAAAATCACCCGCGCCGTCCGGACTTCGTCTTCGCCGATCTTCCCTGTTCTGGCCAAGTCCAAGGAAGCGGGCGACGGCGCCGTGAACCTCAAGGACGCGCCCAACGCGGCGTAGCCGTCCCAGCTGCCTTGTTTGAGCCCCAATGGAGCGGCCTCGTCGCAGATCACGGCCTTGATCCCCAGCTCCTTGGCGAAAGCGTCCCGCCAATTCTCCAAGGGCGCCCCGCTTCCGCTCACGAACACGGCCTCGACGTTTCCGATCCCCAGCTGTTTTTGGGCGAAGGCCACGCAGCCCTCCAGATCCAGGCGCCTCTGATCCTGAAGAGACGCCTGGGCTCCCAGAAAAACCTCCCGAAAAAACACGGGAACGCCCTTGTCCGCCAAAATAATCCTGATGCTTCCTCCGTCAAAGTGGACGCAGCAGCAGACATCCGCCTTTCCCGCCCGGCGCGTCTTGTTCCACAAGCGGATGGCTGAAAGGCAGGCCATTTCCGTTCCCATGGGCTGCAGACCGACGCCTTTCGCGAAGTCGATGGCCCTCGCCAAGCTGTTTTTCGGCGCGACCCCGAAAAGCACCCCGTTGCGCGGATTTTTCGCGGTGTCGGGCGCGGCTGGGAACACCTGGAAATCATGGCTCAAGGTCTCAAAGGGAAGCGGAATGTATTTTTTCGCCTGCAGGGGAATGGCCGATTTCCAGAACCTTCTCTCGATGGGCGGCACGACGAAGTAGCGCAGAATGCTGAGCTGGTGCGCCAGGGTGATGACGACGTTTTTCGTCCCCCATCCGGGCTGGGACAGGGACTGCCGGAGGATTTCGGCGGCTTTGGAGTTCACGGCCAAGAAATCCTTGTCGACGGCCGCGCCCGCGGCCGGGGACGTCTTCAGCTCCGCGTCGTTCTTCGCGTTGACCGAAACAGGGACGCGCACGAGATGCTTGACCTCCAGCTTTTCCCCGGATCCCGACGCCGTTTCCGCCAGGTAAACGGCTTCCTGACTGATGAACATCCCCAAAACGGGCAGATGGCTCGGCGTCGTTTTGCCGAACGCCAGCTGGGTGATGAGGCTTTCGATGTCCAAGGAGTTCATTGGGAGAATTCCACGCTCGCTCGGTCGGGCGCGGCCTCTGAAACGCTTGACGAGACTTTCAGGCGGGACGGATCCATTCCGTAGCGATTGATCAGAAGGTTGGCG
>JAGWJU010000347.1 GCA_028865585.1 Elusimicrobiota bacterium
CCGCGTCCTGGCCGGGAGCCACCACCAAATGCCCGCTCAGGGCCTCGCTGCCCTCCGTCAAGGACCAGAGGTGGAGGTCGTGCACCTCGCCCACGCCGTCCAAGGAGGCGAGCTCCCGCCGGATTTCGCCTAAATCCAGATGCGCCGGAGCGCCCTCCATCAGGATGTGCACGGCGTCGGCCACGATGGAGAACGCCGAGGCCGCGATGACCGCGCAGATGACGGCCGAGGCCGCCGCGTCGGCGCCCTGCCAGCCGGTCTTCCAGATGAGGGCGGCGGCGGCGATGGCGGCCAGGGAGCTCAGCGCGTCCGCGAAGAGGTGGAGAAAAATGGCGCGGGCGTTGATATTGGCACGCCCGGAGACGAAAACATAGAGCCCGGAGGCGCTGTTGAACACCAGGCCGAGGCAGGCGAAGGCCAGCATGGGTCCCGGAGCAATCGGGTGGAGCCGGGGCGCCGTGAAGCCCGCATAGGCCGCGCGCGCGATGACGGCCGCGATGGCCAAAAGCGCCAGGCCGTTGGCCAGCGCGGCCAGGACCTCGGCGCGCCGGTAGCCGAAGGTTCTCTTCTGATCCGGCGGCTTGAGGCTCACGAAATGCGCGAAAATTCCCAAGCCGATGGCCGCGCAGTCGACCGCGTTGTGGGCCGCGTCCGCCATCAAGGCCAGGCTGCCCAGCCAAAGGCCGCCCGCGAATTCGGCGACGGAGATGACGCCGTTTAACGCCAGAGCGACGAAAAGACCCTTGGAGGAAGCGCGCGGACGCGGGGGAAGCGGCGCGCAGTTCACGCCGGCCGCTCCGTCCGGGCGCGGCGCCGGATCTCGTAGAGAAGCACGGAGGCTGCGCAGGAGACGTTGAGACTCTCGACGCCCGCCGCGGCCTGAGGAATGCTTAGAATCTCGTCGCACAAGCCGCGGATCACGGGACGCAGGCCCCGGCCTTCAGAGCCCAGGACCAGGACCATGGGAAAATTCAGCGTCGCATCCCAAGCCGGCCGCCCCCCCATGTCCGCGCCGTAAATCCAGAAGCCCTTCTCGCGGCAGGCCTCAAGAGCCCGGCCCAGGTTGGTCACTTCGATCCGCTCGATTTTTCCCAGGGCGCCGGCGGATGCGCGCAACGCGGCGGCGCCAGCGGAAGACGTGCGGCGCTCGGGCACGATGAGCCCCTCGGCGCCCAGGTTCAAAGCCGAGCGGGCGATGGCGCCCAGATTGTGCGGATCCTGAATCTCATCCAAAGCCAAGAGGACCGCGCCTTTTTTTTCCGCAAGGCCGGCCAAAAAACCCTCAAGTCCGCGATGAGCCCGCAGATCGGCCCGGGCGGCTAAGCCCTGATGGGAGGCGCCCGCGCTCAGGCGGTCAAGTTCGCGGCGCAGGACGTAGCGCACGCGCACGCCCGCGGCCTTGGCGAGGCGCGCGGCCTCTCCCAGCACCGGATCGCGGCGCTCGTGCTCGATGAGCACCTCTTTGACGGACGCGGGGCGGGCGCGCAGGACTTCCTCCACCGCGTGCCCGCCGAAAATCCATTCGCCGCCGCTGCCGCGGTTCACGCGGGCTCCCAGCGTGACCCTTCCTTGGCCTCGAAGACGCGGACTTTGTGCTTGTCCATGAGCTCGCGGCGCAAGGCGTCCGACGCGGCGTAATTCTTGGCCGCGCGCTCCGCCTTGTAGCGGTCGAACAAGGCCAGAGCCTCGGGCGGCAGGGATTTGGCGGCCTCTTCCTTAAAAAGACCCAGCGCCAAGACGCGTTCGGCCTCGCGCAAAAACCCAAGCCGGGCCGCCGGCGCCAACTCCTCGCGCCGCAAAGTCTCCCAGACCGCGGCCAAGGCTTCGGGGACGTTCAAGTCGTCGGTCAGCGCCGCGGAAAACGCCGCCAGCGCCTCCGCCGGCGCCGGCTGCGCCGCGGCGCCGGCCTTGAGCTTGAGCGCGGCCGCGGCGTCCTTGAGCCGGCGCCGCGAG
>JAGWJU010000348.1 GCA_028865585.1 Elusimicrobiota bacterium
CTGGCCGCGGCTTACGAGAAAGACGCCGGCGAGCTTTTCAAGGACCCTTGGGAAGCGCGCAACGACTACATCCGCGTGCTGCGCGGCGGCAAGGCGGGGCAGCGGGACTTTTTCGCCCGCCATCTGCGCCGGCGAAGCGGGGCTGCGGATGCCGGGGTCAAGGAGCGCGCGCTGCTTCTCCTCGAGATGCAGAAGTACGCCATGTTCATGTACACCAGCTGCGGCTGGTTTTTCCAGGACATCACGGGCCTCGAGGCGTCGCAGAACATCAAGTACGCCCGGCGCGCCCTGGATTTGGCCCGTCAAGCCTGCGGTCTCGACGCGGGAAAGCTTTTCGAGCCCCGCCTCGACGCGGCGTTCGAAGCGGCGGGGATCAGCCGGCCGCGGCGGCATCCGGCGCCCGCCGCATCTCCTCGCGCAGATAGTGAATGACGACGGGCGCCAGGATGAGCCCGGCCAAGCCCATGCACTTCTCCCCGATAAGCAGGCCCAGAAGGATGATCCAGGTCGGCAGGGCGAACCCCGTTCCCGCCAAGCGGCTGTAGATCAGATATTCCGCCTGGTGGAGAATAAGGAGGAAAACCAAAGTCACCAGCGCGGCGTGGAAGGAGCCGGTGAACGCCGCGGTCAGGATGAGGGCCGAGCTCGTGAAGGCCCCGACGATGGGAATCACGCTGAGCAGGAACGTCGACACCAGCAAAAAGTGCATCCACGGGAGCCGGGTCACGAGAAGGAAGATCGCCAGGACCGCGCAGCGGAAGGCGGCCAGCAGAATCTGAATCCGGAAGATCGTCTCGAAGCCTCCCACGAAAATCCGGACCCTTTCCGAGAACTCGGACAAAAACGAGTCCAGGAATCCCCCCAGAGGCTCGTCCTCGGCCCAAGCTCCCTCCTTGCGGAACGCGCTGAGATGGTAGAGAATGGCCACGAGAATGCTGACCAGGATTTCGAAGAGCTCCCGCGTGAGCACTCCGCTCGTCGTCGTCAGCGCCTGGGCGTGCTCCATCACGGCCGAGATGATGACGGCCCGCAGATCCTCCAGGCTTCCGGGCATGGACAAGCCGTAGCTCGCCGCCAGGGCGTTGAGGCGCGGCAAAACGATGGAAATCATCTCGGGCACGCGCGTCACGGAGAGCTTGACGAAAACCACGATCATCCAGGCGAAGAACACGCTGGAGACGAGAAACGCCGCGAGGGACGTCCACAGCGCCGCGGTGCGGGGCAGAGCGCGCGAAAGCCTCTTGTAGGTCAGGTCCAGAACGAAAAACGAGAAAAGGCCGGCCAGGAGTTCTGAGCTTAGGTGCCAGTAAACCGCGGCCACGGCAAAAACCGCGATCGTCCAATAGGAAATCTTCCGCGCCTCTCCCATAATTTCGCCTTTAATGGTACTCAACTCTCCCAACCTTGTCCAGCTTGCCGGAGACCCGGCGTGATTAAAATCGCATTGAAAAACACCAGGAATCTGTTACACTGATCGCCGTGGCCCACGCCATATTGCTTGTGGAGGACGACCTCGTCATCCAGAGTCTGTCCAAAAGCGCCTTGGAAGAGGCCGGATTCGCCGTCGAAGCCTGCGCCACCGTGGCCGACGCGCTTAAGGCCTTCTCTAAAAAAGCGCCCGACTTGGTTCTTCTCGACATCGGCCTTCCCGACGGCACCGGCTTCGACGTCTGCCGCGGGCTCGGGCTGGGCGAGAAGCGGAACCTGCCCTTCATTTTTCTGACCGCCAAGGGCGACATCAAAACCCGCCTCGAAGGCTTCAAGCTCGGCGCCTGCGACTACATCCAGAAGCCCTTTGCCATCGAAGAACTCTTCGCGCGCGTCCGGGTCCACCTGCGCCTCAAGCACGCGCACGACGAGCTTTCGCGCCGCAACTTGGACCTGGAAATCCGGGAGCGCCTGCGCCAAGACCTGACGGACATGATCCTCCACGATCTGCGCACGCCGGCG
>JAGWJU010000349.1 GCA_028865585.1 Elusimicrobiota bacterium
CGAAAGCCCGGCGAACCTCGTCGTTGTCGCGAGACTTTAGGCCCAGCTTGCGATAGATCTTGTTTTTAGGCGAGTTGGCGCGTCCAAAAATATTCATAGTGCGCGGATACCACTTGTCCAGAGCGGCTTGCAGCTCCCCGTGAGTCTTGGCGTTTTCAGAGAGTTTTTTCGTCCACTGGTCGCCGTGCGCCATATGCATGGCTTCTTCCTTGAAGATGCCGTCCATGGCGTCGCACCAGGGCTTGTAAGAGCAGTGCAGGGAATCTTCCAACTGATGGCCAGCGCCGCGGTCCATGCAGAAGTTGAACATGATGAAATCGTACCAGGTCTCGATGGGATAGTAGAAGATGTTGACCCGTTTGTCGTCGGCCACGCGCTCGGTGCCGATGTCGGAGGACTCCACTCGAAGGTTAAAGTTGTGCTTCTTGTAGTACTCATCGACGTCGACGCCCATGCCCTCCAAGAGCCGGTACATCACGCGCGCGTGGCGCACCTCGTCCTTGACGATTTGCGCCACTTGAAGCGTTTCTTTAATGTCGGGAGATTTCGTGATCCAGGGCACGTAGCCGAAAGCGCCGGCCAGCTCGGAGTCCGCCTGCATCATCATGAGGTGGGTCAGGTGCTCGCGATATTCGTCCGTCATTTCTTCCAAAGTCTCCACCTTGCCGCCCTTGGCAAGTTTTTCCGCTAATTTTTCTTCTTTGACGCGCGCGGTTTCCGCAGCCATTATTCCCCCCTCCATTGCGGCGGCCGCTTCTCCAAAAACGCGGCGACGCCTTCCTGATGATCCCGGGTCTTCCCCAGAATTTCCTGCAATTGGGCTTCGTATTCCATCTGGCCTTCCAAATCGTTCTCCAGCGAACGGTTTATCGCGCGCTTGGTGAGCGCGACGGCCAAGGGCGGCGCCTTTAAAAGTTCGGCGGCCATCTCTTTCGCGGCAGACAGAACCTCCGCTTGAGGAACCACGCGGTTGACCCAGCCGAACTTAAGGGCTTCCTCTGCGGTTATGGGCTTGGCCGTCCAGGCGTGCTCCAGGGCCAGCGAGAGACCCAGGAAACGCGGCATGAAATAGGTGATGCCCGAGTCGGGCGCCAAGCCGACGCGCACGAACGCGCTGATGAACTTGGCTTCCTGCGCGGCGACCTTCATGTCCGTGGAAAGAATGATGCTCGCCCCGGCGCCGGCGGCCAAGCCGTTGGCCGCGCCGATGACGGGCTTTTCCATCCGCCGGATCTGGAGGATCAAAGGATTAAAATGTCGGCGAAGCTCCTCCGCAAAGGACAGAGGTTTCTCAGCCTGCCGTTTTTTCAAGTCCGCCAAGTCCGCGCCGGCGCAAAAGGCTCGCCCCGCCGCGGTCAGAATCACGCAGCGGATATTCTTGTCCTTCTCCGCCTTTTTGAGGGCGTCCATCATCCCCTTCATCATTCCGTGCGTCAGGGAGTTGAGGACTTCCGGGCGGTTCAGAGTCACTGTCATAACGCCGCCCGACTCCTCGACTAGAAGCTCCTCGGCAATGGCGGTTTTTTCGCTCATCAAAAACTCCCCCCGCTTATTTCCCCGCCCAACGGGGCTTACGCTTCTCCACAAAGGCCTTCATCCCCTCTTTTTGATCCTGCGTGTCGAACAAATCGTAAAAGCGGCGGCGCTCGAAGGCCAGCGCGTCGTCCAACCCAGAGTTCAAACTCTTAAGCACGGCTTCTTTGGCCGCGCGCACGGCCAAGGGCGGCATGGCCGCGATGGCGCGCGCCAGCGCCATGGCCTCGTCTAAAACCGACTCCGGCGGAACCAAGCGGCTGACCAAACCCATGGCGAGGGCTTCTTTGGCGGAAAACCGCCGCCCGGTCAAGACCAGCTCCAAAGCGCGGTGCTTGCCGACGAGGCGCGCCAGACGCACGGCGCCGCCCGCGCCGGGAATGACGCCGATGCCGATTTCTGGCTGGCCG
>JAGWJU010000350.1 GCA_028865585.1 Elusimicrobiota bacterium
CGCTCGAGATGAAAATGAGGCGGGGCACGCCGGCCGCGCGCGCGGCCGCGAATAAATCGACGGAGCCGCGGACGTTGATCCGTTCTATCTCGTTTGGAGCCGCGGCTTTAAAGTCATAGGCGCAATGCACCAAGGCCGCGGCCGAATCGAAAAGCGCTGGAGCTGCAAGTTCGCCCAAGATGAAGCGCTCCGGCGATCCGGGCGGCGCGGAGCGGCCCGCTTCGCGGACTTGAAAACCTCGCGATTTGAGGCGTCGCGCACACGCCTCGCCTACATAGCCGGAAGCTCCGGTGACAATGCAGATTCTTGGTGCCACTTTACGGGCGCCGGTCTAGCCGCGCGGTTTCTAGCGCGATGCGGTGGGCGTTGGCCATGACGGTGTAGGAGATGGTAGTCGCGGGCAGAGTCGGCAGGACGGAGGCGTCTACCGCGTGCGTGAGCCGCATCCCGGCGACGCGCCCCAGAAGATCGGACTCGAAGCCCGATGGCTTGGCGGTCATCGGAAAAACTGAGCCGATATGGTTGCCCTCCCCGGGCATGCCCAGTTCCATGAAGGGCAGAAGAGAAATTCCGCCGACAGCGCGCGAGTGCCGCAAAAGTTTGGCTGCGACGCGAAAGATTTTCCATCGTGTGCTGGCCGGGAGCCGCCCCGAGAGCCGCAGGCGGAGCCCGGCGCTATCCGATTTTTCCGCGGTTAGGGCGATAGTTCCTCCCTCTTGAGAATTGAGATAACCTTGAACGACCAAAAGGCGCTCCCAGAGGGCGGGGCCCATCCGCTCGGCGATGGCACTGGGCACAGACCTTAAAATTCCGCGCACTTTGTCTTTTATAAAGCTGTTGTAAGTGTAGAACTGCAGATGAATCAAGCGGCTTGAAATGCCGGGATCCGCAATTTCCATAAATCCCTGAGCGAGGGTGTGCAATTCTTCCTTGTCAACGCCGCGGCTGGGAGAGAAGGCCAGTACAGGCAGAAGGAAATAAGGCTGGTAACGCAGGGTGAGCTTCGCCGCCGGATGGGTGCTGGCTAGGATGAGTTTCGCGGTGCCCAGCGCGCCGCAGGCGGCGAAAACGCGTCTAGCTTCAAAGCGCGCTGAAGAGCCTCCAGTCTTCGTCGGCCGGCATTGGACGAACGCGGCTTCTCCGTTTTCTTTGATTTCTTCCGCGATCCATCCCGGTTCATAGCGGAAGTTGGGATTTTTTTGCAAATCCTCCAGGGTGTGGCGGGAATTGTAAATGGCCGAGTAAGGGCAGCCGGAGAGGCAAAGGCCCGTTAAGCGGCAGCGCCGATTGGAGTTGTCGGCGCTTGTTTTTAGAGCCAAGCGCGAGTTCCCGAAGGCGATGCCCGATGATTTGAGGCGTTTTCGGTTCGCGCGCCACCGGCTCAGAAACGCATGGGCTTGGCGGCTAGACGGCGCAGGGGATTGCGCCGAAGCGTAAAACGGAAAAAACTCCGCTAAGTCATCGTTCTCGCCCGCGATGCCGAGCATTTGCCCGACTTCCGCGTAGGACCGCTCGAGTTCTTTGCGGGCAAACGGCCAATCCGCGAAATCCGCGGCTGGGGCCGGCAGCACCGCGGCGCCCCACACGTTGCTGAGGCCGCCCTTGGCGTGGGAGATGAGGCATTTGGTTCCGCGCTGCTCCATAACCGCTAATTCGTATTTCGCATAGGGGAACTCGGAGCCGTAGATGGGCTTGAACGCTTGGCCGCTTCGGGCGCGGAGATAGTCGCTTTGGATGGCGCTCAAATCTTCGGGGCTCCATCGGGCCGGATCCAGGGCGGCCAGTCGGCTCACGGCCTCCATCTTTTCGTCTTCGCATTCAGAGCCGGCGTCAATCATCAGCACTTCAGCGCCCGAATCGAGGAGAGCTCGGGCGCATGCGACTCCGGCCAATCCCGATCCGATGACGCAATAAGCAGCGGAGGGCATGTGTTCG
>JAGWJU010000351.1 GCA_028865585.1 Elusimicrobiota bacterium
GCGGCTTCCGCGCAGGGGCCGCGCATGACATCTTCGATGATCGGGATTTTTTCGGGCCGCGTCTCTCCCAGGAACGCCAGCGTGAGATGGAGGTTTTCGGGCTTGCTCCAGCGCCAGCCGGGCAGGCGCGCGGCCAGGTGGTTTTGGAATTCGGCCAAAGCCGCGCGGACGCTTTTCGGAATGGGGATCGCGATAAAAAGCCTCATGGAAATCCGAACCGGTCCAAATCTTAGTATATATAAGGAAGATGAGGGCCCTGGTTCAGCGTGTGGCGCGGGCGTCGGTGAGGCTTCCGGACGGCGAGATTCGCCGCACCGGGCGCGGGCTCTTGATTTATTTGGGCGTGGGCCCGCAGGATGGTACGGCCGAAGCGGAAAAACTAGCCGAAAAAATCATGGGCCTGCGGATTTTCCCCGACTCCGAGGGGCGCTTCGATCTTTCGGTTGCCGACGTGAAGGCTGAAATTCTCCTCATCTCCCAGTTCACTCTCTACGCGGATTGCCGCAAGGGACGGCGTCCGGATTTCTCGCAGGCCGCCCCCCCGCAGGCGGCCAAGCCGCTCTACGAGCTTTTCAGGCGCGTTCTTGAGGGCAAGGGGTTTGCGCTCAAGACCGGAGAGTTCGGCGCGCACATGGACGTCGAGGCCGAGACCGACGGGCCGGTTAATTTGTGGCTCGACACCGCGGGCTGGTAGCCCGCCCGCGTCTTTACTCTCCGACTTTGCGGGCGTCCTTCGGGCCGCAAAGTTCCACGGGGTTGAAGGCCGCTTCCTTGTGCGAGGTCAAAACCGCCGCGGCCAAGGCGATCAAAGTCAGAATTCCTAAAAGCAGGACCAGCGACGTGTTGCCGGCTGGAGCGGATCCTGCTTGGGCGAAATTGGGAACGCTTGAAAGGGGGAAGATGTTCATGCCGTCATTTTAGACGGCGGCGGTTTCCGATTTATTGCGGCTCGGGAAGGCGGGCGGCTAAGCGACGATGCGTCCGACCGCGGCGGTGACGAGGATGAGAAGTTCGCGAAGGCCGTGGGCCGGCTTCGGTTCGCGCGAACGGTCGTCCCAATCGGCTGCGAAGTCCGATTCCAACCGCGCGGCCACCTGGGCGTTGCGGAACATGAGCGCGACCTCATGATTGACGCGCAGGGCGTGGCGGCTCCAATTGGTCGAGCCCAGGATGACGAGGTCGTCATCGAACACCACGGCCTTGGCGTGCAGTCGGCGCTGCCGCCCGTCCGGATCGTGGAAGAAGCGCGCGGGCACGCCCGCCTGGAGAAGGGTCTGCACGGTCTTTGCGTTGACGCCGCCCAGGTCGCTGTCGTCTAGGAGAATCTGGATGTCCGCGCCGCGCTTGTGGGCCGCGATGAGCGCGTTGATGATGCGCGGCTCGTTGAGCAGGTATTCCTCGGCGCGGATGCGCTTGGCGCGGGCGATGTGATAGAGCAGGGCTTGAAGCGCCTCCTCATGATCCGCGTCGGTCAGGAGCGCTTCGATGCCGTCGCCCGGGTCCATCGCCGGCGGCGCCAACTCGGGCGATGGAAGTCCGTTCGAAATCGCCCAGGATTGGGCGAAAATCCTGTTCAGGGCTCCGACCACCTCGCCCTTCAAGACCAAATTATAATCGTGGTTTTCTCCCGGATCCTTCATCCAGTTGGTTCCGCCGCTGACGGCCTTGGTTCCGTCGGCGATGAGAATTTTAGCGTGGTCGATCTTGAAGAGCGCTCCGTGCAGCTCGCGGACGGGATAAAACACCACCTGGGCTCCGGCCCGGCGCAGCTTTCGGATGAGGCGGATTTTGAGGATGATGCGCGCCGGAGACCACCCCGGAAACGGATCGAGCACCACGCGCACCGGGATGTCCCGCGCGCGCGCGGCCAGGGCATCGACGAGCTCCTGGTTCTGAAGGATGAACATTTCAACGTCGAGAGACTTTTTGGCT
>JAGWJU010000352.1 GCA_028865585.1 Elusimicrobiota bacterium
TCGGCCCGCGGCGCTTGGCCGGAATCGGCTACGGCCAATACCACCCGGTGGCGGGCAACGCCACGGCCGCCGGCCGGGCCAAGAACCGACGCATCGAAATCGACATCATGCGGACGCAGTAAGCCCGGAGGCAGGCGCCGCGGGCGTCCTTTAAGTCCGTCTGCGCTTGGCCGTTAATTTCTTGAAGGCCAGTCCGCCGAGAAGACCGGCGAAAAAACCAAAAATCGCCCCGGCGAAAACGTCTAATGGGAAATGCGCGCCCACGTAGACCCGGCTGTAGGCAATGACGACGCCGGCCGCGGCGACCCACGGCGCCAAGATGGGCTCGGCCATGGTCAAAAATCCGGCGGCGGCGAACATGTTCACGGCATGATTGGACGGGAAGCCGTAAAGTCCGTGCTTGCCTTCCCTCAACACGACGAGCAATCCTTTCGTATACTCGGGCCGCAGGCGGTGGAACAGAGGCTTGAGCACCCGAAAGGAAACGGCGTCGGTCAGCCCCACGACGATGCCGAGCCCGACGATGGTCCGCACGCCCCGCTTGCCGCGAAGCCAGACCCAGGCCGCAAGGACGGCGGGGATGACCAGCAAAAGCCCGACCTTCGTCTTTTGAAAATCGGTCACAACCGGCATGACCGCGTTGAAAAAACGGCAGGTCCAGCGGCTGTTGAAGTCGACGAACAGCTTGTGGTCGAAATGAACGACGGAGCGGCGCAGGCCCGTTAAGCTTGTCATGAATGGCTCCTTTAAAAACGGCCGCTCAATTATAGTAATTGTCCATGCCGCCGGGCGATTTTGTAGCATGACCAGCTGTGAATTCGGTTCATTACGTCGGAATCGCCGGCGGGGGCGTCAGCGCCCTGGCCCAGTTCCACGCCATGGGCGGCGGCCGGGCGAGCGGATCCGACCGGTCCTTTGACCGCGGCCAAGCGCTCCGGACCCGCGAGCAGTTGGAGCGCTTGGGCATCCGGATATTTTCCCAGGATGCCGGCGCCCTGGCCCTGCGGCCCGACTATCTCGTCGCCTCGGGAGCGGTCGAAGCGGACGTCGCCGACATCAAAGAGGCCCGCGCCGGAAAAATCGAGGTGCGCCACCGGGCGGAAGAGCTCGCCCGCGTCGCGGCCGAGCGCAAGACCATCGCGGTCGCGGGCACCAGCGGAAAATCCACCGTCGCGGCCATGATTTTCGCGATTCTCTCCGCGGCGGGGCTGGACCCCTCGATCATCACCGGCGGCGAACTCGTCGAGCTCAAAGAGCGCGGCCTCATCGGAAACGCTTGGCGCGGAAAGAGCGAGCGGCTCGTCATCGAGGCCGACGAAAGCGACGGGACCCTCGCGCGCTACAGCCCCTGGCTCGGGGTCATTCTGAACGTCAGCAAGGATCACAAAGAAATCGCGGAACTCAAGAATTTGTTCCGGGAATTCAAAAGCCGCTCGCAAGCCTGTCTCGTTTCAGCGGACCCGGAGCTCGCGCTTTTGCGGGCGGGAAGCCTCGTCTTCGGCCCGGGAGGCCGCTTCAGCGCGGAAGAGGTCACGCTCGGTCCCGGAAGCTCCGAATTTCGAATAGGCCGGACGCGATTTATCCTGCCGTGCCCCGGCGCGCACAGCGTCGAGAACGCCCTGGCCGCCGCCGCGGCCGCGCGGATCGCGGGCGTTCCCCTGGAAACCTCCGCCCACGCGCTCTCTGGTTTCCGCGGCGTGGCCCGGCGTTTTGAGATTGTCGGAGAAGCCGGCGGAGTGCGGGTCATCGACGACTTCGCGCACAATCCCGCCAAGGTCGAGGCGGCCCTTCGGGCCGCCAAATTGGGCGCCCGCCGCGTCCTGGCCGTCTTCCAACTTCACGGCTACGCGCCCGCGCGGTTCTTAAAAAACGAATTCATCGGCGCTTTCACGCGCGCATTGGGCCCGGAGGACCGGCTTTGGATGCC
>JAGWJU010000353.1 GCA_028865585.1 Elusimicrobiota bacterium
AGCGCCCGGAGACGAAGAGCCCGGCCACGACGATGGCGATGGGCCCGGAGGTGCCCAAAGCCGCGGCCAAGGCGTAGCCGCCGCTGGCCAGAGCGATGGTGATCAAGGACTGCGTCAGCACGTCTTCGATGGAGTCAATCATCAAAGACGCCAGCCAGCCCAGGGCCGCGCCCAGGGCCGCGCCGCCGGCGGCGTGGGTCAGGAAAAGCTTGAAGACGCCCGCAGGGCCCGGCCCGGCCCCTCCGGCGACGAGGGGATAGAGCACGAAAAAAGCGACGATGCCGACGCCGTCGTTGAAGAGGGATTCGGCGGAGACCACCGTGCGCAGCTTTTGCGGCACGCCGACGTCCTTTAAAATGCCCAGGACCGCGACCGGATCCGTGGGAGAAATCACCACGCCGAAAAGCAGGCAAGCCGCATAAGGGCACGGCGCTCCAAAAGCGGCCAGGACCCAATACACGGCCGTGCCGATGAAGAACGCGGAAACCAGGACCCCGAAGGTCGCCAGCACCGCGATGAGCGGCCCGTTCGATTTCAACTCGCCCACGTCCGTGTGCATGGCCCCGGCGAAAAGCAGAAAGCTCAGCATACCCTGGGTGAAAGTCCGCTCGAAGTTAATATGGCTCAGGAACGCATGGATTGGCACGGGGGAAATCCAGCCGAAGCGCTCGAGCAAAATGGCGGCCAAGCAGGCGGCCAAGGAGATGAGCATCATCCCGATGGTGGGGGGCAGGCGCAGGCAGCGGGAATTGAGGTAGCTAAGGAGAGCGGTCAGGGTGATAAGAGCCGCCGCGATGCGCAGAATCATCATGGCCGCCCGCTCCTACTGCTCGATGACCGGCGCGGCCCCGTGCGACCGCGTAGTGAGGTAAGCGACGACGCAGGCCAGCATCACCGGCATAAAAATGTTGTAGTCCCGGGACATCTCAAGAGAGAGCACGATGGCGGTCACCGGGGCTTGGTAGGACGACGTGACGACGGCCGCCATGCCCACAATGGCGAATCCTCCGGCCAGGGAGGTCGACGCGCCCAGCCAGGAGTGCAGCAGCGCGGCCCAAGCGCTGCCGGCCGTGGCGCCGATGAAAAGCGCCGGCGTAAACGCCCCGCCCGAACCGCCCGAACCCAGCGTCGCCGAGGTCGCGGCGATTTTGCCCAAAGTCAGCGCACCCGAGCGCCAACTCAGCATCTGCCCCTGCAAAGCGGCGTTGATGGTGTCCCGGCCCGTGCCCATGATTTGCGGCAGAAAAAGGGCGATGAGCCCCACCACGATGCCTCCCAGCGCGGGTTTGAACCATTCCGGGAGGCGCCGGTCCTGCTCCATGAAATGCTCAACGCTGTTCAAGCATCGCATATAGAGCACGCCGAACGGCGCGCAAATCAGGCCCAGAAAGGCGTACATAATTAAATCCAGAGGGCCGTGCCACGAATAGAACAGCGCGGGCCGGACCGGCGCGTTGGTCATGAAGACGCTGGCCGTCACCACGCCGGACACCGAGGCGATGACCACGGCCGGGAAGGACTCGTTGGCGAAATCCTTCAAGAGCACTTCCATCGTGAAGAACACCGCGGCCAGAGGGACTCCGAACGATACGGCCAAGCCCGCCGCCGCGCCTGAAGCTGCCAGCATTTTCAGGTTATGCGTGGAGACGTCGAGCTTTTGCCCGATCCACGAGCCGACCGAAGCGCCGATCTGGATGACGGGGCCCTCGGGGCCCGCGCTGCCGCCGAAGCCGATGGTCAGCGCCGAGGCCAAAAGCTTGACGATCGCCACGCGTCCGCGGATGCGTCCGTCCTCTTCCTTGATCGCCTTATAAACCTCGTTGACGCCGTGGCCGTGAGCTTCCTGGCACAGGGAGTGAATGAGGCGGGCGGCCAAAAACGCGCCCAGGGCGGGAAAAAGGACCAGGCCCAACGAACGCCAAATCCG
>JAGWJU010000354.1 GCA_028865585.1 Elusimicrobiota bacterium
CAACCGCGGCATCAACCCGGGAAGTTTGGCCAACGCTCCCGTCAGCGACACCGGCCAAATCCTGCAGGGCCAAATCGACCCGGTGCTGCAGAACACCTCCAAAACCAACATCGACCTGGACCTGGGCCTGCTCTACAAGCTCGATCCGCGCTGGACGTTGGGTTTGACCGTGCAGCACCTCTTGGAGCCCAACATCGCCTTCGGCAGCACGCCCGATCCGTTGGACCGGAACTACAAGCTGGGCGCGTCTTACCGCACGCCCTTCGCGCTGCTTTCCGGCGAAATCGACGACATGACGGCGCCGGATTACAGCCGCGAGGAAATCGCGACCTTCGCCGCGGAGAAGTGGCTGCCGACCCTGCAGTTCGGGACCTTCGGCATCCGGGGCGCGCTCAGCGCCGGCACGCAGCAGTACCGGGCGCTCAGCGTCGGGCTCTCATACAAGATCTACAAGATGGAGTTCGACTACGGCATGACCGTGCCTTTCGGCGGCATCGCGGATATGTACGGCACGCAGCGCATCGGGCTGACCTTCTTCTTCGGCCATTCCCGAACGCCGGAGCCGACCTTTAATGAGGCGCTTTTAGAGGACATGGGCCAACTGGCCGAAGTGGGCACGCCCGAGTTCAAGGCGCAGATGGAGGATCTGGCGCGCTTCCAGCGCGAAGCGATGGAGAACTTCCTGAGCCGCGCGCGCGTGCTCTCGGGACAAGGACGCTTCGCCGACGCTTACGGCGAAGTGCGGCAGGCCATCTCCATCTCCAGCACCGACGCCAATCTGCAGGAAAGCGCCAAGCGCTTAATGGCCGTCGCGGCCATCTATCCTCGGGTGGAGAACTTCTCCTCGGATCCCGTCCAGGTCGCCGTCTATGAGGGCATCCTGGACTTCCTCTCCGGAGAGAACGCCGCTGCGCTCAAGAGCCTGGACTATGCGCGGAGCATCAGCCCCTCGGATGACCGCATCGCGTACCTGCGCTCCATCATCAGCGGCATGTTCCCCGGCAAGAGCGTCCCGGTTCCCGCAATCGCGGTTTTGACCGGAGCGGCGCAGGCCGTTGCGGCCTCCACGGCCCCGGCTGCGGCGCCCGCTCAAACCGTCGTGAAATCGTCCGCGCCGGCGTCGAACCAAGCCGCCTCGGCGGCCAAAGCGGCCGGCAGCGAGATTGCGGCGGACACCGCGCTCATGGAAGTGGCGCTCAGCCGCCAGGAATATGGTAAAGTGGTCAAGCTCGGCAAGCAGATCGTCCAAATCGACGCGACGGATGAGTCCGCTTACCTGCGCATGGGCGTAGCGTACTACGCGCTCAAGAGGTACTCCGAAGCCTTGGAGTCTCTGCGCATCGCCTCTCAGCTTGCGCGGGATGAAAAAACCAGAAAGGAGCTGGACTCGTACATCGGGCAGATTGAAGACATCGAGCAGAAGGCGAGCGAAGCCAAGGCCGCAGCGTCGCCCGAGGACATCGAAAGCCTCTACAACGCCGGCGTGGAGTTCTACGCGCAGGGACGCCTGAAGGAATCGGCCAGAATGTTCCAGCGCATTCTGCAGATGGACCCGCAAAACGCATCGGCGGCCAAGGCGCTTAAGCGCGTCAACGCCGAAATCATGGAAAGCGGAGAATCCGGAGGAGCTCAATAGGCCGTAACGAAAGGAGACAGCAATGAAGACTGCATGGAAGAAAGCCGTGCTCGCCGTTGCCTTAGTTGTCTCGGGACTATCGCTTGGGCTCACCAACGCCCGCGCGGCCAACCCCGCCGTCCTCAACCTAGACGTCACCATCACCGCCGCCAAGTCCGTCACGGTCAACGGCGTGGCCTCAAGCACGGACTCGGCCTCGGTCGCCTGGTCGGGCGTGGCCAACGCGTCGTTTACCGCGCTCAGCCAGTCCTCCGTCACCGTGGCCAACAACGGCGTCGTGACCGA
>JAGWJU010000032.1 GCA_028865585.1 Elusimicrobiota bacterium
ATCGGCGGCCGACCCGACCGAAGCCCCGGACTTCATTACGACGCGCTTAAGCACTATGAGCGTCCTCATCCCGGGCTACGCCCAAGTCGAGCCTCAACTGGCCTGGGGCCAAAGGCCGCCCGCCGGCTGCCCTGCCTCGGGTCTGTGGCTTAAGGCCGCTTACTACGGCGCAGACGCGCAGACCATCCATGTCGGGATGCAGGGCAGATTCAAGCCGGCGGGCACCGATGGGCCGCGCGGTGTGCCCGTCAAGGTCTGCGCCGTCTTTTCCTTATTAAGATCGGACGGCGGGGAATCGGTGGCCCTGGCCGCGAGCACTCCCCGGCCGGGCTGGATGAACGGCATGTTCGGCACGGTCGATCTTAAGGGTCCGGTCGAGTCCCTCATCGCCATCCCCACGCGGGCCCTCATCGTCGATCAGGGCGCGTGGTGGGTGCTGGTGCGCGACTCCCAGGGCCAGGATGTCCCGCGCCAAGTCGTCCCCGGGCCCTCGCGCGGCTGGCGGACCTTCATCAAGCGCGGGCTCAAGGCGGGGGAAAAGGTCGTCGTCGTCAACGCCTACCTGAAGTTCCACCGCAACGTCTCCAAGAATTATCAGCCGCCTGATTGATGCCCGAGCCAAAACCGACGGGCCCGCGCGCGATTCTCCTGCGACCCGTCTTTTGGCTCCTAGTCTACGGCGCCCTGCTCTGCTACGGCCTTTACGCCTGGCATAAAATCCCGGTCGAGGTCCTGCCCCGCTTCAATTTCCCCCAGATCAGCGTCATTGCCCACGAGCCTGGCGCGGCCGCGGGCGAACTGGAAACGCAGATCGTCCGGCCCCTAGAGGGTCGCATTTTGGCCCTGCCGGACATTCTCGGCGTGCGCTCGACCATGGGTGACGGCACGGTCGAGACCGACGTCCGCTTCCAGCAGGGTAGCGATCCGCAGATGGATCTCCAGGCCGTCAACGGCGCCATAGATCTCGCTCGGGCCGACTTGCCCGCCACCGTCCATCCCTTGGCCCAAATCATGGGCAACGCCATCAACGAAGTGGCCGACTACGCCGTCTACGTCCCGCCTTCCATCGCCCCAGCGCGAGTCCAGCGTGACATCCTAGCCGACGTCGTCCCCGCCCTGCGCGCCTTGCCAGGCGTGCAGCTCGTCAACCTCTACGGCACGGGACAGGAAGGGATTTGGGTTCAGCCCGACTTGTCCGCCCTGCGCCGCTACAACGTCAGCGTGACGGCCCTGGTGCGTGCCTTGAAAGGCCAGGTGCTTCTGACCCCGGGCGGCTACTTGACGCAGGGGCATCAAGACATCTTCATCGAGGCGCGCAATCTTCCCATCCATGCCAGCCAAATCAGGCGCATCGCCGTGCCCGGCCCCGGCGGGCCTATTCCTTTGGGAGCCCTGGCGCGCGTCGTGCGCTCGGCGTTACCCAGCCTAAACGCAGTGCTCTTGGATGGGCGGCCCGCCCTGGCCTTGAACGTCTTCAAGCAGCCCGGCGCCTCGACCGTGCCCGTTTCGCGCACCGTGCAGGCGACTTTGACCTCCACCTTGAACGAGCTTCCTACGGGGGTGCACTGGATACGCACCTACAACCAAGGGCATTTGGTCGGCATCGTCGGAAAGGACCTCGGGGTAAATCTCGCCGCCGGAGGCTTGCTCGCCATCCTCGTGCTGCTTTGGGCCCTAGGCGGCAGCCGCGACACCTGGATCCTGGCGCTGAGCATTCCGATGTCCCTCTTGATGGGCGTGGCCGCGCTTTACGCCGCGGGCCAGAGCCTCGACTTGATGACGCTGGGCGCCTTGACGGTGGCTGTGGGACTTCTGGCGGACGATGCCATCATCGTTTTGGAGAGCATCTACCATCGCTGGGAAGCGGGGGACGGGCATTGGGAGGGCATCAGGCAAGGCTTGAAGGACATCGCCGGGCCCGACGCGACCGGAACCTTGACGACCGTCTCGGTGTTCATCCCGCTGCTCTTCGTCGGCGGCCTGGCCGGCCTCTTCTTCATCCCTTTTGCCTTGGCCATGACTTTCGCGCTCTTGGCCTCGCTTTTGGTGTCGCTGAGCCTGATTCCGCTCTGCCTGGGCTTCTTGAAAGCGCCCCGGCAGAGCAAATCCGCGCGGAGCGCGCGGGTCTTCGATTGGCTGCGCGGATGGAACGAAAAGACGTTCGCGGCCGTCCTGCGCCGGCCCAAGGCCGCCGTCGCCGCGTGCGTGGCGCTGTTCTTGGCGAGCTTGGCGGCGCTGGCGCTGGTCCCGGTGAACTTCCTGCCGCTTCCCAACGAGGGCGTGCTCCTGGAGAGCTTCACCCTGCCGCCGGGAAGCTCCCTGGCCGACACCGAAGCCGCCGTGGCCGAGATGACGGCGCGCATGCGCCGAGACCCCGCGGTGCTCCACGTGCTCGCGCGCATCGGCTCCGCCTCGGGAACGGCCTACACGGAGCCGGCCTACGCTGGGGAAATCGAGATCGCCTTGAAGCCCGGCGGCAACGTCAACAGTTTGGACCGCATCGGCGCCAGAGTCCTCAAGGAAAGCCGCATGACGGGCGTGCAGGCCGCGCTCGACACTCCCACCATAGAGCGCGTGGGCGAGAGCCTTTCCGGTCTCTCCCAGCCCTTCGTCCTGGACATCTTCGGTTCCGACATCGCCGAACTGCGCCGCCTCTCGAATGAATTCACCGCTCGCCTGCGCAGAATCCCCTCGCTGTCGGGCATTTTCAACAACGCCGCCTATCCCGTGAGCCAAATCCGCATCGAACCCGACGCCGGGGCGATGGCCGCCTACGGTCTCACGCCGGCGGGTCTGCAGCGGCAGTTGGAGCCCCTCATCAACGGCCAGATCGCCGCCCGCGTGCCGGAGGGGAACGTTCCCCTGGATCTCTACGTCCGCCTGGCCGACGCCCCGGAAAAATCCATCCCGGACTTAGCGCGCCTGCCCATCCGCACCGCCTCAGGCTGGACGCCGCTGGGCCAACTGGCGCGCATACGCCTCGTCAGCACCCCGAACCAACTTCTTCACATCGCCGGCGCGCGGGCACTGGAAATCCTGGCCACGCCGACCGGCCCCCTGGGCGGCGCCATCGCTTCCGCGCGGCACGCCCTGGCGGGCGTCCAAATTCCTCCAGGCTACCGCTACTCCTTCGGAGGCCTCTACAAGGAACTCGAGCGTGCCGCGCTGGGCCTGGGCATCGCGGCCTTGGCGGCTTTCGTCTTGATGATCGGGATCATGGTCCTTCAGTTCGACGGCCTCCTGGCGCCCGGTCTCCTACTGCTGCTGACTCCCCTGGCCTTCACCGGCGGCGCCGTCGCGCTGGCCGCAAGCCGTGTGGGCTTGAACGCCGCGGGCCTAATCGCCTTCTTGACGCTCATCGGCATCGGCTTGAACCACGGCATCGTTCTGCTCTATCGCGCAAGTAAAAACGAGGCCGCGGGCATGGCGCCCGAAGCGGCCGTGCGGGAGGCCCTTCACGTGCGCTTTCGGCCCATCGTGCTCACGACCTTGACCGCCGTCCTCGGCATGTTGCCCACGGCCCTGGGCTTCGGGCAAGGCGCCGCCCCCGAGCAGGGCTTGGCCGTCGTCACCCTAGGAGGCATCGTCTGGAGCGCGCTCTTAAGCACGAATCTGATCCCCGCTCTTTATTTGCGCCTGCGGCTTAGGCGGCTCTCGCGGGAGAAATCGGCATGAACCGAAGGCATTGGTCCGCGTTCTGGGCGCCGGCCTTGGGCGCGCTGATCTTCTCGGGCTGCGCCGGTTACGCGCCGCTGGCCTTGCCCTCGGCTCCCGACGCAGGCGCGGCGCTCTCGCCCGTCTCGCCTGCCGAGCAGTCAAAGGCATCCGGGCTTTCCATTTCCAACTCTACGCGAAGCCTCGATGAAAACGACGTCATGGCGTTGGCCGTACTGAACGACCCGGACTTGAAAGCCGCACGTCTAAAAGCCGGCGTGGCCAGCGCCCAGCTCTTCTCGGCCGGCCTTTTGCCCGATCCGCGTCTGGCCGCAGGATGGTCCCGCGGTCCCAGGTTTACGGGCTACAGCGTGGGCTTGAGCGAGGATCTTGAAGCCTTCGTCCTGCGAGGCGCGGCCAAAGCCTCGGCACGAGAGAACTTAAAGCGCGTCGACTTGAGCGTTCTCTGGCAGGAGCAGCAGGCGGCGGCTTCGGCCGAACTACTCTTCATCCGGGCGCGCCAAGACGAAGACCTCGAGGAAATCATCAGCCGGAACCGGAAGTTCCTTGCGGATCAATACGCCGTGGATCAGGCTGGATTCCAGCAGAACGCATCCGCCATACAGAAGGTCTCGGCCGACTTGGCCGTGCTGGCCGACGCCGACGCGAGCCTGCGCCGAACCCAGCTGGACGCCGACGCGGCTCGCCATCGGCTCGATTACATGCTAGGGCTTTCCCCGCAAGCGCGTCCCGTCCTGGCCGAGCTTGCGCGACCACAGGGTTCGGCGCGGCCGTTGCTCGCCAGAGAACAGTTTGAAGCCGCCCTCGCCGCCTTGCCACAGCGCCGCGTCGACCTTCTGGCCCTCAAAGCGGGCTACGAGAGCGAGCAGCAAAGCCTGCGCCGCGCCGTTCTGGCCCAGTTTCCCGCACCCATCCTCGGCGCCCAATGGGGACGATCCAACGAGGAACCCATCAATACCGCTGGCCTGTCTCTTAATTTTCCATTGCCAATCTTGAACGGTAACCGCGGGAGCGTCGCCGTCCTACGCGCCGGACGCAGGGCGCTGCGCGCGGCCTACCAGGCGCGCCTCGACCAGGCGCAAAACGAAGCCGACCAAGTCTATAGCGCGGCGCTCATTATGTCAAAGCAGTTCAAAAAGCTCCAAGAGCAGACCTCGGCCATGAAGGCCTTGGCGGCCAACGCCGAGGATCATTTCCGCAACGGCACGATGAGCGCCGGAGCTTTTGTGGGACTTGAAACCGCTCTTTTGCGCGATGAAGAAGAGTCCATCCGTTTGCATGCCGCGCTTGAATCGGCCCACCTGAATCTTGATTTGCTGCTTGGATTATTTCCTCAGACCTGAAGCTCTGGCCTCGCTCGTCGCAACCTGTTACAATCCCATCTAAAGGCCCCCGTATCTCAATGGAGAGAACGCCTGCAACTGCTACGCGGCCGCGGAAAAGAAAGAGAAAATAATAGTTTTCTTCTGATCCGGCCACAAAACTGTCCAATTTCCAAGTGGGGGCACAACGGTATCGAAGAGCGGCAAGCAAAGAAGAAGCGCTCTTCTAGCGACGGCGCCTCCGCAAGAAACCGGCGATGAACGCTAGAGCGCCGAGATGCGCCATGAGGATGATTAGGCCCAGGCATCCAATGACGAGAATCGGTACGCTCAAACGTCGGCACGGAAAGCAGAAATGTGCTGAGTGCACGATCAGCACGGCTCCGGCAGCCCGCGCCAGCTTTTTCATTCCGCGCCCGCCAAGATGAAATACATATCCTTGATTCCCATCGGGCCCTTGTCGAGAATAGTCAGACCGGCCTCTTCGAAAAGCGCCTGGAGTTCGTCGTTTTTCAAATGGCCGTGCCGCCGATGGAAGCGCTCGAGGATGCTCTTGCGCCGGGACGCAGGCGGGGCGAAATCGACCGCAAGCACGCGGCCGCCGGGCCTAAGAACCCTTCGGATTTCGGCGGCGCAAGACCGGCGCCCTTTCGGAGCCAAATGGTGAAGCATCATCGTGCTAAAAACGACGTCGAACTGGCCGTCCGGAAACGGAAGAAGCTCCACCGGGCTGTTTTTAAAGCCGATCTCAACCCCGGCCTTTCTCGCCTTGCTCTCCGCGCGGGCAATCATCTCCCGGGACGCGTCCACGCCGCAAACGCGGCCCCCTGGCCCCAAGGACTTCTTAGCCGCGATGGCCAGAGTTCCCGTTCCGCAACCCGCATCCAGCACCGAATCGCCAGGCTTGAGGCGGGCCAGCTGAAGGATTCGCCGACGGAACTCCCGCTCCCGCCCGAACATAGAGAGCCAAACGAGGAGGTCGTAGACGAAGGCGCCGTGAAGGACGGCGCCGGCGGTCGTGCGGCTTTGCTTGTCTGCTTCCATGTCTTTCTCCTCGATAATCTGTTTTTGAACAACTATCCATTATCTGACACTGATATGATTCAGTATAATCTAAGGACGCGGCGCATGGAAGAACATCCGGGCACAATAATTCAGTAATGGACAAAAAGAAACATTTGTTCAAAAGCGCTCCAAAGACGACACCGGCGACCGGGACATCCAAGGGCCGCCGCATGGATCGGAGAGTGCAGAAAACGCGGCTTTTTTTGCGCGAGGCGCTCTCGTCTCTCATCCGGGAGAAATGCTACGAGACGATTGCCGTGAAGGAAATCCTCGATCGCGCCAACATCGGGCGCTCCACGTTTTATATGCACTATCGCAGCAAGGATGAACTTCTCGCCGGCTGCGTATCCGAGATGTTGGGCCAGATTTCGCCCCAATCGACTTCAGGCCGGCCGCAGGACAAACTGCTTGCCTTCAGCCTGCCCATCCTCGAGCATCATGCTCATCATCGAGGCGCGGAGCCCCGACAAATGGGAATCCGAGGACAAGCCGTCCTTCACGAGCAACTCCGGAATATTATCTCTGAACGGGTGTCCGAGCAGATTGAAAAGAGCGTCTTTTTGAAAAAATGGCCTGCGGGCATTCCGTCCGAATTACTTCCCCAATATCTGGCATCTTCATTCATTCTGGTCCTGAACTGGTGGTTGAGAAGCAACAGCCGCCGCGCTCCTAAAGAAGTTGACGCTATTTTCCGTTCACTGGTCACCCCGGCGCTGGCGAGTTTCCGAACGTAACGCATCGCTGCTCAACGTGCGAACGCCTGCAAGGCCGCCACAGGCAGGGGGAAAAGACGGAAAATTTGTCTATGCGCGCTAGAATCTCCCGTCTGCTCCCCGTTCTCTCGGCAGCCCTGCTTTTCGGCGCGGGAACCGTGCTGTCCAAGCCGTTCCTTTCGGACGTGCATCCGATCATGATGGCGGGGATGCTCTATCTTTCGGCCGGAATAGGGCTTGCCGCATGGCGGCTCTTCAAGAGATCGGCTGAAGCCTCAATCCAGAGGGCCGACCTTCCGCGGCTTTCCGCGGCAGCCATTTTTGGCGGCCTGCTGGGGCCCATCCTGCTCATGACGGGATTAGCCCGAATGCCGGCCTCTTCCGCGTCTCTTCTGCTCAATTTCGAGGCTCCGTTGACGGCTCTCTTGGCCGCCGCGCTCTTTAATGAGCATGTCGGACGACCGACCGTCTGGGGAATTGCCCTTATCGCCATCGGCGGAGCGGCGTTGACAGGCCTTGGGCCTGGAAACCTCGGTGGAGCGCGTTGGGCCTGGATCGCTGTGGTGGCCGCCTGTCTGTGTTGGGCGCTGGACAACAACCTGACCCAACGCCTTTCCAATCGTGACCCAGTCCAGTTGGCGGCCGTAAAGGGCGGCGTGTGCGGAATCGTCAACGTGGCCGCCGCCTTGGCCCTCGGCGCGGCGCTTCCCCCGCTCAAGCTGATGGGCGAGATCGCCTTGATCGGACTCATGAGCTACGGCTTGAGCCTGGTCTGTTATCTTATCAGCCTTCGGCGGATCGGCACGGCCAAAACGGCGATGTATTTTGCCCTTGCGCCCTTCATCGGCGCGTCGCTGGCCGTCGTTGTTCTTGGCGAACGAGTCACCGCGCCATTGCTCGTGGCCGCCGCATTCATGAGCGCGGGCGCCTGGCTGGGCGCCGGAGAAAAGCATGAACACATGCACGAGCACAATGAAGAACACGAGCATGCGCACGAGCATGACGAGCATCACCACCATCATGCGGAACTCATCAAAGGCGCCCACAGCCACCACCACTCGCATAAGGGTTTGGTCCACACGCATCCACACGAAGCCGACACCCATCATCGGCACGCTCACTAGATTTTTGAGATTCTTGCCGAATAAACGAGACGTGCCAAAAAACCCTTAGACGCCTATAGAACACCCCTACCCTGGCGCTTCGCAACCTGTTACAATCCCATCTAAAGGCCCCCGTAGCTCAATGGAGAGAACGCCTGTAACTGCTACGAGGTCAAAGAAAAAGAATACAAAATAAGGCTTTTTTCTATTCGCTACGGATGTTTAAGGTGGGCGATAATCCGTTGAGCGATATCAGGGTGCTTCAACTCATCCGGCCGTCGGTTCATCATGTTCTTCAGCGCCTGGGAAATCAGGTTCATCTGGCGAGCAAAGCGACCGCAATGGCGACACATAGCCAAGTGCAAACGCACCATCCAGCGCACTCGCCGAGGAGCGCTTTGGAACTCTCCTTCAGCCAGCATGCGCGTCACTTCCCGACAGGAAGGCATGCCCATCATGACCGTTTTTCCCAATTCCTCTCCAGGCACTCGCGGAGTTTGATCCGTGCCCGATACATAAGCACCCGTAAGTTAGTGTAGGAAACACCCAAGACGTTACAAATTGCCTCCGCAGATTCGCCTTCTGCCTCTTTAAGAAAGAACGCGGCGCGCTGGCCTGCGGAAAGGCCCTCCGCGCACTGCTCAATAAGCGTCTGGATTTCCGCGTTCAGCGCAGAGTCCTCGGGACCCTTGGGAGGGCTAGCCCACATGCCGCGGGCGTTAAAGCGCTTCTCAAACTCTCCTTCAACGGCGTCCAGGCTCTCCTCACGCCGCTGCTTGCGGCGCCAATCGGAAGCTTTATTATAAAGGATGCCGAAAAGGTAGGTTTTGAGCCTAGAGCGGCTTTCGAAGCGCTCTATTGCCTCAAGAAAGGCTGAAAAAGTTTCCTGCGCCAATTCCTCCGCATCTGCTTGCGAAAATCCCATCGCAAAGCTGGCCGCCATAAGCGCGGGGGTGTGTTCGCGAACGAGCTTTTCCATCGCTCCATCCTCTCGTCGTCGCAGCGCCGCAATATCCGTTTCCATATTCGAGAGCGCCATAGGGTGTAACATTCTAACAGTTTGCCCTACTTATTTCTGGTGGGAAAGAGTGCCACAGGAGGTTGCCGGTGAAAAGACTCAAGTTCTTGCCGCTCGCCATGTGCTTGGCGCTGGCTGCCGCAGCGTCTTTGTGGGCCGACACGCCCGGGGATGCGCCTACAACCAAGTATGTGACGACTTCTCACGGCTCTTTGGGCCTTTCCGGCTCGGTCTATCTTTATGATTACGCTCCGGCCTTCTCCGGAGCAAGCAACAATTTCGATCTCTATGCCTTTATCCTAAATCTCGACGGAGCTTCGGCTGACGGGAAAACCGGACTGCACGCCCAGTTCCGCTACCGCGACACGAGGCTGCGCTCCTACTATCTTTCCAA
>JAGWJU010000355.1 GCA_028865585.1 Elusimicrobiota bacterium
AGAAACCCGCGCCCGATGTCAAGGCGATGGCCGTGTCGGGCAAAATGTTCAAGGAAGTCAAACTTTCGGACTATGCCGGCAAATGGCTGGTCCTCTTCTTCTACCCCCTGGACTTCACCTTCGTCTGCCCGACCGAAATCGTCGCTTTCAGCGATCGCATCGAGGATTTCCGCAAGCACAACTGCGAAATTCTAGGCGCCTCCGTGGACAGCCAGTTCACGCACCTCGCCTGGATCAATACCCCTCGCAAGGACGGCGGCTTGGGCGACATCAAGTATCCGCTCATGGCCGACATCACCAAGAAGATCGCCCAGGATTACGGCGTGCTGAACGCCGGCGGCGTGGCGCTGCGCGGGCTTTTCATCATCAACCCTAAAGGCGCCGTGGTCTACAACGTGGTTCATGATCTCGCGGTGGGCCGCAACGTCGACGAGACCCTGCGGGTCCTGAGGGCTTTCCAGCAGGTCGAGAAGACCGGCGAGGTTTGCCCGGCCAACTGGACCGAAGGCAAGAAGACCATGAAGGCCGACCCGGTCAAGTCCAAGGAGTATTTCTCGGCCGTTGCCTAGGAATTCCCCCTTCGGAACGAAAGGAGGGCCCCGGCCTTTTGAGCCGGGGCCTTTTCTTCGGCCTGCGGGCTAGCGGCTGACGAGGCGATTTTTGGAAAGGTAGGCCAAAGCTTCGGCGCGCGTCTTGATTGTACGCCGGCCTTGGGCCTCGCGCACGCGCTCAAGCCAAGCCCCCACCTCCGGTCCCGGCTTCAAGCGCAAAACCCTCATAACGTCGCGGCCGTCGATGACCGGATCCGGGACCGCCTTGTTCTTCTCGTCGAAAAGCCGCTTAAGAAGAAGTGAAACCACCTGCAGGTGCCGAACCGTCTTCCTCTCGTCCTCGGAAACGCTTCTGTCAAAGGTGCCGGGCGGGCGGCAGAGCAGCCCAAGATGCCGGTTCAGACGCGGTTCGGGCATGTAGCTGGCGTGATCCGCCCAGCAAACGAGGAGAAGCGCCAGCGCGTGACCGCCCAAATCCCTGAAAAAACGATAGGACGCCTTTTCGCTGACGTTCTGGTTCGCGGCGAGATTTCCAGGACGCAGATGATGCGCCACGACCGCCGCCGCGGCCTCCGTCCAATGACGGGAAAACCGCAGGCGTTTGAACAGCGCGGAAATCCGCTCGGCCCCGATCTCATCGTGCCGAAAAAAGCGCAGGCGGCCTTCGATGAGGCCGGCGGTTTCCGGCTTGGCCACGTCGTGCAGGAAGGCGCACAGACGCAGGAACGCCGCGAACGGCGCGTCCCCAAAGGCATTTTCACGAATCGCTTCGCGAATCTTCGCGCCTTGCGCGGGAAAGGCCTTGGGCAAATGCGCGAGCAGGAAGTCCATCCGATCGAGCGTCGCCAAGGAATGCGCCAGCACCCCTCCCCGGCCGTAATAGATCCTGGCGCAGGTCCGGGTTTTTTTCATCTCCGGAAAAATCTCCATCAGGACGCCCGCCTTATCCATCGCGCGAACCCATCGGCCGGCGCCGCTCATGGAGAAAAGCCCGGTAAGCTCGGCCTTTATGCGCTCGGCCGCCGGCAAAGCCGCCGACTTCCTAAGACCTGCGATCATCCGCAGAGTTTTCGGCTCTACGCCGAAGTCCAATTGGGCCGCGATGCGGAAGGCGCGCAGCAGGCGCAGGGGATCCTCCGCCAGGATGGCTTTCGCGCGGCAACGAATCGTTTTTTTGGCCAGGTCCAAGCGGCCGCCATAGGGATCGAGAACGTCCCGGGCCGCGGCGGATGCGCCCATCTTCGGAGAAAGCTCCAGGGCCATCGCGTTAACGGTGAAATCTCTGCGCCCCAAATCCTCCAGGATGCCCCGGCCTTGAATGAGGCTCGCGTCGATTTGACGGATGGTCGTGAAGCGCCC
>JAGWJU010000356.1 GCA_028865585.1 Elusimicrobiota bacterium
TGTGCACGCCGCCCCAGCGCCGGCGCAGCATGATTTCCCAGTCCAAAAGGCGCTTGGCCGCCTTCCCTCCGGCTCCGAAACGTCGCGCGAATTCCGCGGCCGCGGGGAGATAGAACTCCTCAACGTATTCCGTGAGCATGCGGCTGCTGCTGAACTGCGGCGCAAGCCGCGCCATGACGCCCCGCATGAGACCGACCCAGAGCCGCGGAATCCCCCCTGCGTCCCTGTCATAGAACCGCGGAACCACCTGCTTTTCCAGGATTTCGTAGAGTTCCTCCGAATCCCGCTCGTCGCTGACGGCGCCGTCTCCCGAAGCGCCCAAAACCCAGCCGAGCTCAGGCGAATAAGCTTCGGCCCACCAGCCTTCGCGGCCGGACAAATTGACTCCGCCGTTGACCAAGACCTTCATGCCGCTGGTTCCGCAGGCCTCCCAAGGATGGCGGGGAGTGTTAATCCACACGTCTACGCCCTGGACCAGCTTCTGGGCAAGCGCGATGTCGTAGTCTTCCAGAAACACCGCGTGCGCCCGAACCTCGGGCCGGCGCACGAAGTCCATCCAGGCCCGCACGGCGGCCTTTCCGGGCTCATCCTGGGGATGGGCCTTGCCCGCGACGATGATCTGCGCGGGCATCCGAGAGTTGGTCAGAATCCTGGAAAAGCGCTCCGCATCGCGCAAAAGGAGATCGGGACGCTTGTAATCGGTGAAGCGCCGCGCGAAGCCCAGCGTCAGGATATTGGGATCAAGGATGCTCTCGGCACGGAACACGACAGCCGCATCGGCGCCGCGTTGGCTCAGCTGCTTGGCCAGCCTCTCGCGGGCGTAGTCCACGAGAATGCGCCTTTTCCCTCCGGCGAACGCCCAGAACGCGGTGTCGTCGATTTTCTCAATGGCCTCGCGCAGAAGTTTGTGCCGCCCCATCCACCGCTCCTTGCCGCAGGCGTCGGTCCATATCCGATCGGCCAAGGGCGAATCCCAGGACGGGACGTGCACGCCGTTGGTCACGTGGGCTACGGGCACCTCGTCATTGGGCCAGCGCGGATAAAGGTCTTGGAAAATGCGGCGGCTCAGTTCCCCGTGCGCCTCGCTGACCGCGTTGACGCGCGCGCAGGTCCGCATGGCGAAATAAGCCATGTTAAAATCTTCCCCGGACGTTCTGCGATCACGGCGTCCCAAGTCTAAAAACTCGTCCAAGGACAGACCCAATCCCTCCACGTAATCCTTCATGTATTTGGCCAGCAGATTCTCCGAATAAACTTCGAAACCTGCTTTAACCGGCGTATGCGTCGTGAAGACATTGCCGGCGCGGCCGATCCAAAGCGCCTCGCCGAAGCTCAGCTTGCCCGCCCGCATAAGCTCCCGCGCGCGCTCCAAAACTGCGAATGCGGCGTGCCCTTCGTTGATGTGGCAGACGTCCGCCTTGATGCCCAACGTCTCGAGCGTGCGCCAGCCTCCGATGCCCAGAAGGATTTCCTGGATGAGCCGCGTTTGCCGGTCCTCGGGATAAAGCTTGGCGAGCACGCCCCGGTCGGCCGGGGTGTTCATAGGATCGTTGCTGTCCAAAAGATAAAGATTCACGCGTCCGACTTTCGCCAGCCATACGCGCAGCGACACGGCCCGGCCCGGCAGCCGCACGGGAATGCGCAGCCACGCGCCCGCCGCATCGCGGACCGGCAAAATGGGCAGATCCGCGGCGTTGTTGTTGGGATAGAACTCCATCTGCCGGCCTTCCGCGTCGACCATCTGCCGGAAGTAGCCTTCTTGATAGAGGATTCCGACCGCCGTCAAAGGAACGCCCAAATCGCTGGCCGCCTTGAGATGATCCCCCGCCAAAATTCCCAAGCCGCCGGAATACAAGGGCAGAGCTTCTCCGATGCCGTACTCCATGCTGAAATAGGCGGCGCGCAGA
>JAGWJU010000357.1 GCA_028865585.1 Elusimicrobiota bacterium
GGCTCTATATTTTTTCCTTTCCCACTAC
Organism: Elusimicrobiota bacterium; assembly: GCA_028865585.1. Taxonomy (GTDB): domain Bacteria; phylum Elusimicrobiota; class Elusimicrobia; order UBA1565; family UBA9628; genus JAGWJU01. Next base: position 29 of record JAGWJU010000357.1, read on the forward strand.
ATGACGCTGGACATGGCGCTTTCCGTCTTCATGTTCGGCTCGGCAGCAATGATTTTGCGCGCGCTTCTGCGCCCGGAGGACGCCCGCTGGGCCGCCCCGGCCGCGTGGGCCTTCGCGGGGTTGGCATTTTTAAGCAAGGGCCTCATCGCCTTGGTTTTTCCGGCGGGATGGGTTTTCTTCATGGCGCTGGTCTATCCCGAGACTTGGCGGAAAATGCTGGTGTTCTTCAGGCCGCTGGGAATCGCTCTCTTTCTCTTGATCGTCGCCCCCTGGTTCATCCTCATGGAAAAGCAGCATCCCGGTTTTTTCCATTTCTTTTTTGTCGACCAGCATTTCAAGCGCTTCTTGACCATGAAATACGAGCGCGACCAGCCTTGGTATTTCTTCCTTTTGGTTATTCCCGCCACTCTTTTGCCAGCAACGCCTGCCGTGCTGGCCGCATTACCAAAGAATTGGCGTGCGTGGAAAAGCAGGCCGAAAGAAGCGGCGCTCTGGATATGGGTTGCCATGATTGTCGTTTTCTTCTCCATCTCGCACTCCAAGCTCGCGACGTACGCCCTGCCGGTGTTTCCGCCTTTAGCTCTGCTGGGCGCGGCCGCGATGGAAAAGCCGGCGCCCGCTTGGACCAAGCGCGTCTCCTCCGCGCTCGGCGCCCTGCTGCTGGCGGCGCTGGCGGCCTCGTTTTTCATTCCCGCCGCTCGCGGATTCGAGGCGCAGTTTAGCCTCTTGGCCCGAATCCTGGCGGACGCAACGGTGGCCGCGGCGGGTGTCTCCCTGCTGGCGTTCGGCTTCGGACTCCCCGCCGCCGCGAGCCTCGGCGGGGGGGGGCTTCTGGCCTGGGGGCTCGCCCTGGGAACGATGAGCGCGGCGTCCTCCTTTCTCAGCGTCAAAAACGTCGCCGCAGCGATCACCCGGCAATACAAGCCCGGCGATCAAATCGACGTGTACGACACCTACTTTCATGGCCTTCCTTTTTATACCGGCCACTGGGTCGACCGAATTTTCAACTGGACCGGGGAGCTTGCCTACGCCAAGAAGAACCCCTCCAATGCCGGGCGGTTCGGCTATATCGAGGAGATCTCTCGATTTCCTCTTTCCGGGCGGCGCGTCTTCCTGGTCTTTAAGAACTCCCAAACGGAATTCGTCAAAAGCCTCGTCAAGCCCGGACGCGCGTCCTTCGAGTCCTTCGGCCCGTATGAGTTGGCCGAATTCCCCGGACAAAGGCGGTGAAATAGAATGGAAAATATTCTCAGAGATTTATTCCAAGAAAAGTTCGGTTTTCCCGCCCGTGACGTCGCCATGCTCAAAGGGGACGGCTCGGACCGCAAGATTTTCCGGCTCAAGGGGGGGATGAAGTCCGCCATCGGCGTCGTCAACGAAGACGCCAAGGAGAACCGGGCCTTCATCGGATTCACCCGCCATTTCCGAAAGGCGAAACTGCCCGTCCCTGATATCTACGCGGAAAGCCCGGAAGGCGGCGCTTATTTGGAAGAGGATCTGGGCAATGTGACTCTGTTCTCGCTTCTTTCCGCCAAGCCCGAGGGCGCGCCTATCGCCGAAAGCATTTTGCGGTTCTATCGCCAGGCCGTCAAGTTTCTCCCGCGCTTCCAAGTCCAAGCGGGACGAACACTAAACTATTCTCTGTGCTACCCTCGCGCCAGCTTCGACGCCCAATCCATGCTTTGGGATCTCAATTACTTCAAGTACTACTTCCTGACTCTGGCCCGGATTCCTTTTCACGAGCAAGCCTTGGAAAACGATTTTCGGCGCTTCATCCAATATCTCATGGGCGCTGATCGGCGGTTTTTCCTCTACCGGGACTTTCAATCGCGCAACATCATGGTGAAAAACGGCGCGCCCTACTTCAT